>JAESPY010000204.1 GCA_016765435.1 Emcibacter sp. | reverse complement strand
GCCACCTTGGCCTTGAACTCTGGGTGATGTTGTTTCCGTTTCGACATTTCTGATCTCCTTCATTGTGAAAATCAGCAGACAACAAATCGTAGCTTACGTCAGCGCCCTAATTTCGGGGGGTAGCTCAGTCTGCCAGACAAATACGGTCAAAAGCTTATTGATGTGTGGCTGGCGCAGACCGGTCGCAAGCCAGAAGACTTCAACGCAGTTGATCGTCTTTGCTATACAGGCCGACGCGGCATGGGCGCATTGGAATTCGAACCATCGCGGCGTCCCGACATGGGCTCCGACAAGGTTTTGGAAATCGAAGACCTGACAAAGCTTGCTTCGATGGCATTTGCGAGCAAAGAAACTTTGGATGCAAAATTCACAGAGGCGGGTGGAGAAGAAGCTCTTCTCGACATGCTAAGTGTAGGAACCTCGGCCGGTGGCGCACGTGCTAAGGCCGTTATCGCCTTCAATCCTGAAACCAAACAGGTGAGGTCTGGGCAACTCGATTTGCCCAAGGGATTTGAGCACTGGCTGATCAAATTTGACGGTGTTGAGTTTAGTGGGGATTGGGGTGTTGCGGATCCGTCGGGATACGGTCTTCTCGAATACAGTTATCATCTGATGGCCAAGAAATGCGGCATAGACATGATGGAGAGCAAGATCTTTTCCGAGAACGGTCGCAACCATTTCATGACCCGTCGTTTCGACAGAGATAGTGAAGGTGGGAAGAAATACGTACAGACCTTCGCTGCGCTTGCCCATTATGACTATTATGAAAGCGGTCTCTATTCTTACGAGCAGCTGTTCATGCTCATGAAGCAACTGGACCTGCCCAAATCCGCTCTTGAGGAACAATTTCGCCGTGTCGTGTTCAACATTGTAGGTTGCAACCAGGACGACCACGTCAAGAATTTCGCATTCATGATGGGTAGGGACGGTAAGTGGGACGTTTCGCCCGCGTATGATCTTTGTCACGCTGAAGGAAGCGATTTCACACGTTTTCATCAACTGAGCGTAAACGGAAAGACCTCTGAGTTTAATCGTGCCGACCTTAAGCATCTTGCAGAATATGCAGGTTTACCACAGCGAAAAGAAGTCCAGATCCTGGAACAAGCGCAGGACGCATTTGCTACTTGGGAACGCAGCGCCATTGAACTGGATATTCCCGTAACTCTTCAAAATCATGTGCTTAAAACACTGCGGTTGGCTCTTTAGGCCAGCACTTCTTGTCAAAGGTTTGAATTATTCGAAAATCGGGACTACGTCCCGATTCTCTTTGTGCGAATTCTAAGTTTACGAGTTTTATCGAACAAGTTTTCAGTGATATCTGTGCCGGGAGTTGCAATTAAACCTTGTGGGACTGTTTCGAGCAATTTGTCATTGCGCTTACCATGCACATTTGACGCCATCTTCCGGAGTAGGGGGCGTGATGTCCTCGCTTGCGATATTCTGATTGACTATGTTCATTGGTATTCGGTTGAGATCAAACATTGGATCGATAAAAAGCCAGGAAAGAGAGAGGCCGGAGCGTTCTTTGATACGACTCTGCGTGAGGGCAGGGGGTATGCCCGGCATTCCAATGCAGCATTACGTCTGAATGTCAGCCAGTTGCAATTTCTTCAATAATCTGATAACTGTCATATATGGAAGTTAATTATCATTTAGATGTCAGATATGGCAGTTAGAATAAGCTCATTAAATGCGAGGCGTGCTCTGCAAACTCTTGGTCGTAACATCAAGACAGCACGTATTAAGCGACGGATTTCAATCAAAGGATTCGCTGAGCGGATAGGTGTGTCTGAAAGCACGATCATGCGCCTTGAAAAAGGCGATGACGGCGTAAGCATTGGCACGCTCGCCATGGCATGCCTTGTTTTGGGTGAACTCGAGCGCGTTTCTGATTTTCTCGACCCAGGATCGGATGACACGGGATTGCTGATGGAAAGAGACGCTCTTCCCAAACGGATCGACGGAACTCGGAAGATCAAAAGCAAGTCTGGTGTTGAAACTAAATCCGGCACTTCGTCGGAAGTTGATGATGAGGGAGTTGGCTTCTAATGCCTGAAGCAATTGTCGCTATAGGCGAGGGCAAGAGGGTGGTTGGCCAGTTGCGCTTTGAGAGTGACGGTCGGCGCCAGCACTCGCAATTTGAATATGCAGATGAATGGCTCAAAGCCAAAGACAGTTTTTCCTTGTCGCCGGGTTTGCCGTTGAGGGCAGGCGGTCATTTTTCAACCGGTAAGGAGGATAAGCGTTCAGCCTTGCCGGGGTGCTTTGCTGATGCGGCACCAGATTCTTGGGGCCGTGCTCTAATGACGAGGGCCATGGGCGGCGGATTGAGTGAATTTGATTATCTGGTTCGCTCTGATGATCGAACGCGGCAGGGTGCATTGCGGTTTCTGGGAGAAGACATGGAACCGCTCTCTGACGTGGTGCCGCCTGTTCCAAGATTGGTTGAGTTGAAACGGTTGCGAGCTTTGGCGCAACGATTCGAGCGTGACCCGGTAGGCGCAGAAGAAGAAGCCCGCGACCTTGCTGGCATTGCCGGATCATTGGGTGGTGCTCGCCCGAAGGCAAATGTTGAGGGTGAAGGACATTTATGGATCGCAAAATTCACATCTGCACAGGATACAAAACCGGTAGAACGAGCGGAGGTTGCAACGCTCAAATTGGCTGCACGCTGTGGTTTACGGGTGGCTGAAGCCGAACTTGCACTGAGCGCCAGTGATAGCCCGATTGCCTTGATCCGCAGATTTGATCGACGTGGTGAGACACGCATTCCCTATATGTCAGCACGCAGCGCGCTAAATTGGTAGGGTGACGAGGGTGGATATTATACGGACATCGCAGATGTAATCCGTCAGATATCCAGCAAGCCGAAAGAAGATCTTAGGGAGCTATGGAGCCGGATCGTTTTTACAATCCTTGTATCCAACAAAGATGATCACCTGAAGAACCATGGTTTCATTTATGCGGGCAGAGATCGGTGGCGGTTGTCCCCTGCATTCGACATCAACCCGTCTCCATCTCGTCACAGGGTTCTGGAAACAGGCATTCTCGCTGGAGAAACATTTAATGCGTCACTTGATCTCGCCATTGATGCATCTGAATTTTTTGATCTCAGCCGTGATGAGGCTATCGAGATTGCCAAAGGCATCGCGCAGGTGACATCGGCACATTGGCGGGAGGCTTTACGTCAAGAAGGTGCATCAGCCGCCGATGTGAAAATTTACATCGATGCCTTTGAACATGAAGAAGTCGAAAAGGCTTTGGGATTAGCATAAACAATTCGAACGCAGCGAGCAGAAGCCACCAGTTTGAGAATTGTGTGATAGTGTTGTCTCGGTAGTTTCTAAGGCAGCGTTTGCGCTCAGTTTTCGCTGGTCTGGTTTTCGAGTGTTCTTCCAAGAAAATCGAGAAGCAGCTTGTGATATTCATTTCTCTAAAGCTGCAAAAAGGGTGGAAATGCGATAACTATGAACGTAGCAGCAGCCGTTCCATATTGCCACTTACGCAATCATGTCCCATATAATCAGTTATGCGACAGTCGGACAAAATCATGCTATCCTAGCGATCCACCCAAATCTAAAATTCATACCAGGTTGTGAAGGATTCTACATCAAAATGGAGGATTTTTAAGGGAGCAGGTCACTGATATTTGAAATTTACGAGTTTTATTCAGGTGTGGAATAATGATGAAAGCTGCGATCTATCGGAAATTTGGTGGCCCTGAAGTCGTCAATATTGAAGAAATTCCCAAACCTTCGCCCAGGAATACTGATATTCTTGTCAAAGTTCTGGCTACGACGGTCAGCATTGCTGATCATCGAGTGCGTTGTCTTGATTTACCGAAGGGTTTTTGGATTTTTGGACCGCTCGCACTTGGTGTGTTTGCTCCACGAAAAAAAATTCTTGGTATGGATATTGCCGGAATTGTCCAAGCCGTGGGTAAGAGCGTTACTAAGTTTAAACCCGGCGATGAAGTCATCGCGTTGACCGGAGCAAATTTTGGCGGGCACGCTGAATATGTTTGCCTTCCGGAAAATGATCCAATCTCATTGAAACCAAAGAATATGAATTTTGAGGAGGCTGTAACGCTTGTCTTTGGCGGGGTTACGGCACTCTCCTTTTTCAATCGTTTCCCCATCAAATCAGGTGATGAGGTTCTTGTTAATGGAGCTTCCGGCGCGGTTGGAACAGCCGTAATCCAGATTGCAAATCATTTTGGCGCGATTGTCACGGGCATTTGCAGCGGTGGCAATGCTAAATTTGTTAGCTTGCTCGGAGCGCATCATGTGATCGACTACAAAAGAGAAGATTTTACTAAAAACGGAGAAACCTATGACGTCATAGTTGAATGCGTCGGTAACGCATCATTCGAACGCGTGAGGGATTCAATTAAACCGGGTGGAGTTTTACTGCTCATGATTACAGATTTAAAAGGAACTTTGTCGGCATGGCTAAATAGTAAAAAAAGCGGAAAACGGATAACTGCGAGCCAGGATAAACCTCTGGCGAAGGATCTTGTGAGCTACCCCCCGAAATTAGGGCGCTGACGTAAGCTACGATTTGTTGTCTGCTGATTTTCACAATGAAGGAGATCAGAAATGTCGAAACGG
>JAESPY010000203.1 GCA_016765435.1 Emcibacter sp. | reverse complement strand
CGGGGGAATATATGGTTTACAAAGTCTGCGGGTAAATGTTGAAGACGCCGACCACAATACCACCCGCTTTGTTATTTTTTCCCGTGATCCCTTAAAAGACCTGCCCAATGAAGGCACCACCGTCACCAGTTTCACCTTTCAAGTGCGCAATGTTCCCGCCGCCCTCTATAAAGTCATGGGCGGATTTGCCACCAACGGCGTTAACATGACTAAACTGGAAAGTTATCAGCTCGACGGTGCCTTCGTGGCCACATTATTTTATGCTGACATCGAAGGCCATCCAGAGGACGCCGGAGTCAAACATGCTTTTGAGGAAATGGGGTTTTTCACCCATCATTCGCGGATATTGGGCAGCTATCCCGCAGCCCAATATCGACTGGACCGGAAAACAAAATGAACCTATTTTTCCTTTAGATTGCCACCGGACATAGCAAACGCCCCCTCGGCCAGCCATTTTTCATCCAGTTCCGGCCAGCCCCGGTCATCCATATCCGTACGCTCTTTCCAGTTTTCCTTACCGCTCCACTCGGAAATATCAAGGGCATATACCGTCGTCATTTTAAGGTCTTCGGGGCGAATCGGGCTGTAATCCTCATTCAATTTCAAAGGATCAAAATATTTATCAATCAGCGCATAAAGCGCCGCCTTCTGCTCGACTTCTTGCGTCTCATGCCGGATGGTGCCAAAAGCCATGACGCTGCGATATTGCACAGAAAAATGCAGGGCCTGATTAGACGGTAACAGCTGGCCCATTTCCGTGGCGCAAAAACATATCTTCTCATGGTGATCCGTATTGGCCCGCCGCCGCCCCACCGTGGAACCATGCATATAAATACAATGCTTATCCTCCACATAAACATATGTCATGGGATGAACAAATGGCTGGTCTTCCCATCGTGTGGCAAAATAACCCAGCGGCAACCGTTTGATCAACTCTCTGATCCAGTCATCACTCTGCTTGAGATGTCCTCGCCGCTGCTGTGTTGCCGGACGGGTTTTTAGATCATATCCCCGTGCCATGCCCTTGCTCCTGTTTCTTAAACGTTGCCCCTGTTCAGTCGCTCATATCCTGTAATTTTGCCTTGACCTCGTCGGGCAGACTGATGGCTTTACGTTCCACCCGGTCAAAATATAACCCGGTCAATGTGGTAATCGCCGCCACACTATCGGTCTCGACATTCCGCATCTCATGACGAAATTTAATGGACTTATCGGTATATTCAATAATTTCACTATGGACGGCGATCACATCTCCCGCCATCAGTTCACCCTTATACTGGATATGCTGCTCAACGGCGACCATGCCCTTTTTCTCGTCCCGCATTTTTTTGCCCTGAAGGCCGATAGAGGAGAAAAAATGCCATGTGGCCTCATCGAACTTTCCCACATAATGCATAACATTCATATGCTCCATATGATCGCAATGCCAAGGATAGACAACCCCCTGATAAGTTTGACGTGATTTACTCATTTGTACTCCTCTTTTTGTTGGGCCTCAAGCGCCGGCGCTGGCGCTTAGGCTTTCCTCGTATCAACTCGGGCGGCCGCTTGGCCTTGCCTCAGCCTGATGGCTTCGGTTACTTTGTCTCTTTTGTTAAGTTCCAAACGCTGGCAGCCACAACAACTTACCCTGCACCCTCATTCATATTACGACATCACCCTTCTTGCAACCACTCTTCCAATAGATGACGGGCAATGGCGATTTCGGGGGGGATACGAAATGTGTCGTCACCACCCGTTTCAAATATCTGGCGCAACTCTGCTTTGTCAAACCAACGGGCATCTTCCAGCTCTTTGGTATCAGTCGTAATGTCCGTGGTCAGCGCTTTGGCCTGAACTCCGATCATAAGAGATGATGGAAACGGCCAGGGTTGGCTCTTGATATAAGTGACCTCTCCCACCGTAACGCCCGCTTCCTCCAGCACTTCCCGGCGGGTGGCTTCCTCTATGGTCTCTCCCGGTTCCATAAATCCGGCCAACGCGGAATAATTACCCTCCGGCCAGCCCACGCCCCGACCCAGAAGACATTTGTCCCCCTGTAGCACCAACATGATTACCACAGGGTCGGTACGCGGAAAATGTTCCGCTGCGCACGCCTCATTTGTACATTTGCGCACATATCCACCGTTTTCCGTTCTGGTTTTATGACCGCAACAAGAACAAAAATGCCGCCGTCCATTCCAATCCAATAGCATCTTGCCCCGGCCCAGAAGCGATGGTATCGCGCTAAAACCCTCCGCACTGACCTGAACGGCAATGGAACGCAGGTCGATGAATTTTTCGTGACCAGACAGCTCTAATTTCTGATTTAAAACAATGGCAAATATAGCGGCATCCCCGTCAAGCCCAATGAAGGTCCAGTCCAGTTGATCCCAATGGCCCCCGGTAATATCCTGAACCTCTGCCGTGGACCGATACGCCGGACGCAATCCTTCTGAAATATCCATCAAGGGACGCCCCCGGCCATAGAGCAGAAAACGGCTCGAATCATGTGCCAGCCTTGCAGAAATCCATGTCGCATCCGCCCTGAAATGGTCCGCAGGATCAAGGGGAAAGCCGGAAAAAATACAGCGGTTCATCATCACGTCTTCTCTGTCATTAATCAATAATGAGATGCAGACTGCCACAGACCATAGTTTTTTTCCACCACAATGCACAACGGACTTGATCTTAGCTCAAAAAAAGACCATATATGCGCCCGAGAGATTGGCGGACGATTGACTTGCCAATCCGGTCAGGCCCGGAAGGGAGCAGCCGTAACAGGATATGTCGGGTCGTTCAGTCTCTCACCATCTCACTTGCTTTAAGCAGAGACACCCTCCAAAATGTCAAATATAAAATTCTCAGGTGCGGAAAAAAAAGATATCTCCGACAAGATCCAGACCTATTTCCAGGATCAGATGGATCAGGACATCAGTAGCTTTGAGGCAGAATTTCTGCTGAATTTTTTCACAAAAGAAATTGGCCGCTACTATTACAATCGGGGTCTGCTGGATGCCCAAACCACTATACAGAGCAGACTGGACGATATCGATGCCCTCTATGTCATCGAAAAGCCCCAGAAAACCACCAAATAGAACCGCTACAAAGGGGCCTTGTAAAAAATCAAACTCACTACTGGCAAAATAGCCGCAGCAGTTTTATAGTAGGCAAAACAATCTTCAGCGCGTGGATAAAATTTTATGTCAGAAACCCCCTCGAACACGGCCCCCGGCAAAACGGATGAAAATTACCGTGTTCTGGCCCGCAAATACCGTCCCGTCAATTTTGATGAGCTTATCGGGCAGGACGCCATGGTCCGCACCCTGTCCAACGCCATTGAAACCGGGCGTCTGGCCCATGCCTTTATCTTAACGGGCGTGCGCGGTGTCGGCAAGACCACCACCGCCCGCATCATTGCCAAGGCCCTGAACTGTATCGGGCCGGATGGCACCGGCGGGGCCACCATATCGCCCTGCGGCGTTTGTCAAAATTGCCTGGCCATTGCCGAATCCCGCCATGTCGATGTGATGGAGATGGATGCGGCCAGCCGTACCGGCGTCGATGACATCCGGGAAATTATCGAAGGGGTGCGGTATTCTTCGGTTTCCGCCCGCTTCAAAATCTATATCATTGACGAAGTCCATATGCTGTCCCGCAATGCGTTTAACGCCCTGCTGAAAACATTGGAAGAACCGCCCGAGCATGTGAAATTCATCTTTGCCACCACCGAAATCCGCAAAGTCCCGGTCACGGTATTAAGCCGCTGCCAACGGTTTGACCTGCGCCGTATTTCCATTGAACAGTTGAACGCTCATTTTCGTAAACTGGCCATCAGTGAAAATTGCGAAATTGAGGATGCAGCCCTTGCCATGATTTCCCGTGCCGCCGAAGGCTCCGTACGGGATGGCTTGAGTCTTTTGGATCAGGCCTTTGCCCACGGGGCAGGTAAAGTCACCGAACAACAGGTCCGCGATATGCTGGGCCTTGCCGACCGCACCCAAGTTCTGGACCTCTATAAAGTTATCATGAAGGGCGATACGGCAACCGCACTGACACAATTACGCCACCAATATAATCACGGGGCCGACCCGGAAGTTATCCTCAGCGATATGCTGGAACTGACCCATTGGCTGACCCGTCTAAAGGTGGTGCCCGATGCGGGCGAAGATATTGTCACCTCGGAAGCGGAACGCAAAGATGGATTGGAGATGGCCACCGGTCTCAGTATGCCAATCCTGACCCGCACGTGGCAGATGTTGCTTAAAGGACTGACGGAGGTCAAACTGGCCCCTTCACCTCTGGCGGCAACGGAGGTGGTTCTGGTGCGCATGACCTATGCCGCGAAACTGCCCACACCGGGCGATATGATCAAACAGCTTAAAAATTCCCCCAGCGGTGGGAATAGCACTGGAAATAGCGGCG
>JAESPY010000001.1 GCA_016765435.1 Emcibacter sp. | reverse complement strand
TGGCGTGTTGATATGGCGGTGAACATGGCACCAAATAAATTGGCCGGGTGCATAGAAGTTTCTCAGATTATGAATGAATCTTTTTACAAATTGCGTGTCGAACTTAATAAGCTAAATGAAGATCTGCAAGGGATAATAAAATGACCAAGAAGACCGCACTAGAATTTGATGTCGCTGGTTGCATAGAGATCGACGGAAAGATCGTACAAGGCACCGGCGATCTATTCACCGTAAGAATCCACGGCAGCCTGCACACCAGCGTAAAGCAGGACGCCATTTTTATTGAAAAGTTAGGTGAAGCGCACGTACTTGCACAGATCGATGGCACCAAGCTGCTGCAAGATATGGAGATGAGCGACGTGGCCGAAGTGGTCGCCGCACGTTTTGGTAATGCTGCTGATATGGATCTACTGATTGAATTATTGCGAGGTTTGGTATGAAGACGATTAAATTATTGTTGAGGGTTTTACTAAGGATTCTATTTCTACCTTTAAATCTAATCATGTTAGGTACAACCGCTTGCTTAACGCTAGCTATGGATGAAGATTGGGAGTACTGGAAGCGTTATCATGAAGGGCAACTTGCAGTACTACCTTGGAGTTCATATGAGACGGTTAGTGATGTGATGGAGAAAGGTGAATGAGCCAACCAATTCAAATGGAAGCGAAGCGTGCGACGTACGCCGAACTAGACCAGCAACTGCTGGATCGAATGAACGATGCCCAATCTTATCTTGAGCAAGGGATAGACATTGCCAAGAACACGCATGGCATCATAGATAATGGTCAGTCGGATGGGTTGGTGTCGATGCGTCGGACACTCATCGAAGCCCAGAAAAGAATTAGACAGCTCTCACCTTATTTGGAGAATTGATATGGATGATTTAGAGTTTAGAGGATTCTTAGTAGCTGCACATCTTGATAAAGAATATGAGGTACGAGTAACGACGGAGAACGGCGAGTCCTTGTGCTGGTTAAATGAAAGTGAGTCAGAAGATCTAGTAGATCACCTAATAGCAGTCTTTGGTTTGAAGTATAAAAAGGAGAACTAAAATGCCTAAAGGTCACCGTGACGGAAAGATTATGGACGGTCAGACGTATGACTCAGTACTCCCTGAAGCCTACGCCAAAGTAAAGCATCAGCGTGACCAGGTTGTGGCTGGGTTTAACATATTGAAGAGGCATTCAGATCAAACCACAGCTGACCTTCTAGAGCTAAGAGTGGCTGCTGCTGAGTTAGTAGACGAGGTCCAACAATCAGATTATAGCCGCAACGTTTCGAGGCTCTTAGACATAATCGAAAAATTGATATGAGCACCTATCTTTTCTACGCCGTGATGCAACTGCTCATGGTGAATGAAGGCTTTGAGTCTGAGGCCTACCAGGTTCGAGGAGTGTGGCATATAGGATTTGGATACAACCTTGAGGCACGGACGCCGAACCCACCTTGTCCTGATTACAGCTGCCTGCTGTGGTCAAAAGAAGAGGCCTTCGAACAGTTAGAGCGCGACGCGCGCCACGCCAACGACAGGCTCAACATACGATACGCCTGCTACAAAACCCTACCCGACAAAGCCAAGATCGTACTCATCGATATGTCCATCAATATGGGTGTGAGTGGTCTGATGAAATTCACGGAACTTTTGGTTTCGTTGTGTGTCAAAAATTATACGACCGCAGGAGAGAATATTCTCGATAGCGATTACGCAGATGATGTTCCGTCAAGAGCGCGACGCAATGTCCACATTCTTAGAGAAGGGTACGAGATATGAGCCGAATAGAGATGACTGACACCACAATGGATGTACTTGTGAAGATGTCCGACGGAAATCCAGGTGCGCTTACAGCGATGATGGAGATACTAGAGAAGCATGATGCTATTGACCCTCAAGCAGCGTTTGGCGGTCTCGGTGCCATAATGTTGTTGGATACGTGGGAGATTTACGGGACAGATATTTACATCCTCTTTAGTGATATATGCAATCGTGACATCAGAAAGCTTTTATTGCTGATGCGTGCAACACAAATGGGTGACTTCTCACATACTAAGTTGCAGTCGTTGGCTGCCGATCAAACACGTCAAGCAACAATCGACGATGATGAGTGGAAAAAACTAGATGATCTAGTATGCGAAAAGCTAACAGAATTTGCACCAGCACAACAGGAGGTATGAGATATGAAAATACATCCATTAGCAGTGGCCATCTGGGTAGTAATATTCTTCGTCGCATCTTGGGCTGTGATATTTGAAGCCGATGCATCCGAAACGCAGTGCGAGTTACCGCGTGCGACGATCATTGAGTACACTCAAACACTGCAGCGTGCAAATGATTATATCACGGCGTTGACAACACAGAATCAGCAGCTGAAGTTCGCCATCGAAGGGATCAAGGCACACGTTCTTCAGATATGTCAGAAGGGTGCGTACTTCGAAGCCCGTGCGCCAGATGATCGCATGATTAAATTTTATTGTTCAAAGGTGCAGGAATTATGAAACTATTAAACATCCAGATCAGTAACTCAATAGAAGGTCCAGGCTCAGAGATATTGAGAATGTGCTTCGAGAGTGAAGCTGGGCATCGATGCAGTGCAGCGGTCAAAATGTCAGAAGGTGACTCAGCTGAATCTGTAGTGAATAAGCTGGCTGGGCTGATAGAACAAATAAATAAGGACATCCTAAATTGAAAATAGGCATTGACATCGAAACCAAATCAACAGTCGAGGACCATCCGGAGTACGCCCTTCAGCCGTGGCGGGTGCTGACAGGTGAGGCTGTGATCACGGATGTATCGGTGTCGACTGTCGATGGTAAGTCCAAAACGATCGCCTACACCAAAGAGGGGATGGAAGATCTTCTGGCCGATCTGAAAGAAAAGAAAGCCAACTTAGTGTGGTGGAATGGGATCTTTGATCTGTCCTTTCTTTATGCAGCTGGCCATGACCTTTCTAAGTTTAATCACATCGATGGGATGCACCTTTGGAAGCTCATAAAGAACTCACAACGTACTGAGATGGGTGCGTTCTCCTGGTCACTGGGTGCAGCTGCAGCGTACTGGCTTGAGGATTTGTCGTGGTGTAAATCATTCGTCGCGATGAAGAAGCGCGGTATTGATATTGTCGCAGGTCAAGATGCTGATTACTGGACCAAGCGTGCGGCGCTCGATGCGCTAGCGACGGTCATGATCGCTGACAGATGCTGGGCCAAACTGACACCTAAGCAGAAACGTATCGCCCCGGTTGAGGGTGCATGCTTATGGCCCAATGCCGTGTCGTACGTCAAAGGTGTTTTGGTAAACGTCGCACAGTGCAAGAACATGAGTGCGGGTATCACAGAAGAGATGGCAGCGATTGAAACTGAGTTAGACCTACTGAATCCTACAGGCACGAGTAAGGAGCTGCTGGGCGGTGGAGATATTTGGTCACCTAGTAAGATTCTGAGATCACCAAAGAAGAAAGCCAAACTGGTATATGAAGACTGGGGCTTTAAGTGCAAACGCTTTACACCGGCAGGAGCGCCGTCAACGGATAAGGCAGCACTGACATATCTGGCTGATAATGATGATCGGTTTATTGAGCTGCTGCGTTGGTCTGAATTAAATACTCAGTACACAAAATTTATTAACACACCTCAAGAAGCTGCAGCGTACTTAGGCAGTAATTACCTGCACCCACAACCAAAGATCTTCTCGACTTATACAGGACGGATGACGTACAGTGGCAAGATCAAACAAAAGTTCAAGACAGGTTGTGCGCTGCACCAATGGCCCAGGCCGAAGGCGTTGCGTAAGTTAGTCATGCCGCCACCAGGTAAGAAGCTCGTAGAATTTGATGCTGCGGGTCAAGAGAATAGAATCATGGCGATCTTTTCTCAGGACCCAACGATGCTTGGGATCTTTAAAGACGGTCGTAGTAGTGACATCCACTCATTCACCGGCGCTGACTTGGCCAAGATGAGTTATGACAAATTTATTGAACTGAAGAAGGCAGGGAACGTGGCGATTGTCGGTGGGCATGGTTACCGCTATCAGGGGAAGTTCAACAACTTATCTAACCAGTACAGGGTTGGCGTAAGAACGCAGCGGATTCAGGCGCGTGTGCAGTATGGCATGAACGTAGACTTTATGACTGTGAAAGATTGGCAGGACGGGTGGCACAGACTGTATCCTGGTGTGAAGGCATACCAGAAGTCAGCGATCAGAAGTGCGAAAGAGTTAGGATATGCTGAGACATTAGGTGGTAGAAGATTTTACCTAACTCATTGGTCTGAAGATTACCGATGGGGGACCGAGAGTAGTGCGATTAACTTTCCGATTCAAGGGACAGGTGCTGACATGAAAGAGTTAGCGGTTGCCGTCTTGACACGAAAGTATCCAGAGTTTGAGTACGCGTTCGATCTACATGATGCACTGTTTGGTTATGTGGATATCGACATGCCAAACTCCAAACTTTTAGAAATGAGAGACACGCTCGACAACCTACCATATAAGGAAGTGTGGGGCGTGGATCTCCCAATTGAATTACCGTGGGACTGCCAAGTCGGTCCTAACTGGGGAGAGATGGTGGAGTTATGAGCCTAAGAAAAGATCACTGGTCATGTAAGAAATTTGATAACTTCTGGCGTATAACCTGCAGAAGTGATAAGTACCAAATGATAATGAGTTCATACATATGCGCTAAACCAACGATAGTGGATATACGGCTAGCGGTGCGGGAGATACTAGACGGTATTCTAAGGGTGAATTGAGATGAATAACTACAACCACAGACGAGCAGCCGACGAGTGCGACGTGATCGTAACAACCTCATTTGCAGTCGTCATATTAGTAATCTTAGGAGCAGTGATATGCCTATAGCATGGAGTTGGAGCCGCATCGAAACCTTTGAGCAATGCCCTCGAAAGTTTGAATTGCAGAATATTAAAAAGCCAGACAACTTTAAGTTCGAAACAAACGAAGCGACTGAGCGTGGCAAGAAGGTTCACGACGCGTTGGAAAAAGCGCTGCTGGGTCAGGCTGAATTACCAGAAGACCTCAAGCACGTCGCACCGATTATCGCTAAGATCCAGGCATCATTCCCAGAGGTGCAGACTGAGCGTGAAATTGCGTGGGATAAAGATAAAAAGCTGAGCAGCTGGTTTGATACTAAGGTCACGATGTTTCGCTGCGCGTTAGATGTATTGGCTGTGGATGGTACGAAGGCGATTATCTACGACTGGAAAACAGGTAAGGCGCGTGAGAAGCCAGATCAGTTACGTCTTTATGCTGCTGTCGTATTTATGATGTACCCAGAAGTGCAGACCGTGCAGACGGCGTTTATCTTTGTTGAGCATATGGTCGTAAAAGATGCGATCTACCACCGCGATCAGTTCCAAAAGATCTGGTCTGAGTTTGAAGACCGTGCCGAGCTGATTCAAATAGCGAACGATGGCGGCAATTGGCCGCCAAGAAAGAACGGCCTGTGCAACTGGTGCAAGGCCACAAAAGATCAATGCACATATGGGAAGAGATGATTATGGATAAAGCTAGCCCTGAGTATAACGAGATGATTCTAGAGCTCTTGGAACTTTTAGATAAATACAAAGTCTCAACTGTTACTGCTGTTATAAAAGGCGACGAAGAGCACGGTCACGTCGCACTCACAGTAGACCTGAATATTTTCCCGACTCTCGAAGAAGCGTTCGCAGCAGTCAAAACCGATATAGATGAGGGAGGTGCACCACATGGCACAACCATCCAGTAAAGTAAAAGTCGCGATGATGATCGATATCGAGACACTTGATACTGCTCGTACTGCAGTAGTGATTCAAGTAGCTGCAGTTACTTTTGAGTATGACCTTCATGGTTATTATAAAGAGCTAAACAGTTTCAATATCCCGCTGCGCGTCGGACCTCAAGTAGATGGCGGCCGTACCATATCAGCAAGTACAATCGATTGGTGGTTAGGAGAGGATAAGTATAAAGTATTTAGTCAGATAATATGTGATGGGTATGATCGACCAGGAGACGATTGCTTACTTGAATTAAAGGGTGAACTGAGCTTTTCTAACTGCGATGAGTATTGGTTCCAAGGACCGACTTTCGATGCGATCATTTTAGAAGATCTCCTAGGTGAGGGTGTTGTCCCTTGGAAATATCATCAGGTGCGAGATCAGCGTACAGTCGATAATCTGGCGTGGGA
>JAESPY010000202.1 GCA_016765435.1 Emcibacter sp. | reverse complement strand
TGTTCGGCACGATCTTCATTGCCAAGTTTAGCATAGGTCGCTCCCAACAGGTCATGGAATTTTCTTTCGTCCCCCCGCCGTTTCACCGCCGCCTTCAAATGATCCAGAGACAGGGTGTAATTCCCGGACTCAAAGGCCTCCAAAGCCTGATAATACCTGTAATAGGGATTTGTCATCTGATATTCTCTGGTGAGCTGCGTATAATATTCGGCCTTTTCAATCTCTCCCATCTGCCCATAAAGAACACTTAGATTGGTCAGCACAGACCGCTGCCGACGATCATAGTTCAAGGCGACAAAATAAGCCTTCTCAGCATAATGATATAGCCCCTGCATCCGGTACATAACACCCAAATTAGACCAGATCGCCGCATCTTTGGGCGCAAGTTTCAAGGCCTTCACCAAATAGCGAAAGGTGTTTTTGATATCCCCCTGATAAAGATAATCCGTGCCCTTGTTGCTGTAATAAAGTGCGACGGCCTGTTTGTCTGATATTGTCCAGGCCGGATAGTGTGATTTGTAATTTACCCGGTCAATATCGACCACATAATCCCGGTTTTCTCGCATATCCACCCGCACATTCACATGCCGACTGAAATAATATAGTTCATCCCCCACATGATTCCATTCCGGGGGAATCTCCACTTCCTGAAAATAGACCTTCAAGCCCCGTTCCCGGGCAAGAGCCAAAAACAAATAGCTGAAGGCCAGACAATTGCCCTCTGATTTCAAAAAAGCATCCCGTGCCGTATGGGTTTTTGACACATTATATTCCATGCCCAGTAAACCCTTGCCAAAAATCATTCTGGCCAACGTCTTGACCCGAGCCACTTCGCCATAATTCCGGGGCACATATCTTTGCAGATAAGCCAACATTTCATCATTGATTTCCATGACATGATCTTCGGGCAGAACCATGTTTTTTGCCGCATCCCCAAAGAGAATATTCCCTGATAGTAAATCTGCGCGCGTGAGCACCACCGCCGAATAAACCGGATCTTGCGTTTTGAAACGGCTACAGCCGCCCGGAAAAAACATCAGGCAAATTAAAAGAAAAAAACAGGTTTTTTGCAGAACAGCCATATATCATTCACCCAATCATCTTCAAGTGACGTCACATATATTTCCACCCTCTCCCGCAGCAACCATACCATAATATGGCCTATTTTTCAATTCTGGCCTATTTCTTCAACTCCTGCCGGATATAGGCGCGGAACCGTGAACCAAAAGGCGGCCGCCCTTGCAATAAGCCCATAATGTCAAAGGGACCTCGTTTAAATACACTCATGCTATGTGAGAAAGTCTGAAAACCCTCCCGGCCATGATAATTGCCCATGCCCGATGCCCCGGTGCCGCCAAAAGGCAGATCTTCCTGTCCCACATGCAGCAGAAACTCATCATAAGCCACGCCCCCGGCAATGATTTTTTCCTGCAATTGCAGTCCCTCCAGCCCCCGACCCAAAATATAAAGCGCCAGCGGCCTTGGCCGGGCAGTGATGTAAGCAATCACGTCATCCATGGTCTCATAAGGCATTATCGGCAGCAAAGGACCGAATATCTCCGCCTGCATCATGGTCATATCATCGGTAACATCACTGATCACATGAAAGAGCAGAATAGTATCGCTGCGCGCCGCACTATAGGATTTAGCCGTCTTGACGTCAGCACCTTTACCACGGGCATCGGCAATATATCCGATCAGCCGGTCTTTTTGCCGGGCATTGATGATCGCGGTATAGTCCGGCGCACCCACCTGCTCAGGATAGATCTCATCGGCGCACTTCAACAGCGCGTCCCTCAATTGTGGTAATTTATCCTTGGGCACAAAAACATAATCCGGGGCCACACAAATCTGTCCCGCATTGGTCATCTTGGCACTGACAATTTTAAGGGCCGCCGCTTCTATATCGCAATCAGGCAAGATCACTGTGGGTGATTTCCCGCCAAGCTCCAACGTCACTGGCACCAGATTTTCCGCTGCCGCCGCCATGACCATCCGGCCTACCGCGCCGGACCCAGTATAGAATATATGGTCGAGCTTTTGCCGAGCAAAGGCTTCAGACACCTCTATTCCCCCCGTAAAAACAGCAATTTCATCGACGGAGAAATATTCCCCGATCAGCTTGCGGGTTAATTCCGATGTGGCTGGCACATGTTCCGATGGCTTTATCATCACCCGGTTGCCCGCCGCCAACGCCCCGGCCAACGGACAAAACACCATGCCCAGCGGAAAATTCCACGGGCTGATAATGCCAACAACCCCTTTAGGTTTATGGTCCACCCACGCTTTGCTGCCCAAAAGTCCCAGCGGAAATGTCGGGCTGCGCCGATCTTTCTTCATCCATGAGCCCACATGTTTCCGGGCATATTTTAAAGCCTGTACGGCAGGGACCATATCGGCAAACAGGCTGACTTCCTCTGTACGCTGGCCGTAGTCCTGTGTCAGAGCCGCGATAAATTCCTCCCGGTGATCCAGCAACAGGTCAATGGCGCGGCTCAACCGGTCCTGCCGCACCGCTTTGCTCACGGGCAATCCCGCCATAAAGGCCGCCCTTTGCTGCGCCAAAACATCCGCCATGACCTCAGAAATATCCTGTTTCGCCACGGGGGGCAGATGCAATCCTGAAATATTCATTGAGATATCCATCAAATGTCCTTTAAGGTTTATCTAAAATTTCAGTAGAATTTCTGTTTTCAAAACACATACCCTGCCTTATTATGGTACAAGATACACGAAAGGGCGTGGCCTGAACATGGCAAGTCTCAAAAAATATGATACGGATATTGCGATTGTCGGCGGCGGCATCGCCGGAATTTCACTGGCTCTTGATTTGCTGGAGCGCGGAGAAGATCGTCATATCACCCTCATTGATACGCAGGACGAACAAAGTTTTGGCGGCTTGGCCAAGGGGGCTTTTGGCGGCATGATGTTGGTGGATACGCCCCAGCAACGCAAAAATGGCATAGAAGACAGCCCGGAATGCGCCTTAAAAGACTGGTACAGCTTTGCGGATTTCGGCGAAGAGGATCATTGGCCAAAAGCATGGGCCAAATATTATGTGGAAAATGTCACCCCCAACGTCCATGACTGGATCATCGGCATGGGCCTTAAATTCCTCTCAGCCGTACAATGGGTTGAACGAGGGTTGTTTCAACCCGGCAACAGCCTGCCGCGCTATCATATTCTGTTTGGCACCGCGCAATATCTGACAGAGGTTCTGATCCGGCGGTTGCATCTGGCCGCCGAAAAAGGCCATTTAACCCTGCTATTCCAGCATCGGGTGGAAAATTTCATCACCCATGATGGCACGGTCACTGGGCTGGAGGGCCAT
Source organism: Emcibacter sp. (assembly GCA_016765435.1). Lineage (GTDB taxonomy): Bacteria > Pseudomonadota > Alphaproteobacteria > Sphingomonadales > Emcibacteraceae > Paremcibacter. The sequence continues at coordinate 253 of JAESPY010000202.1, read as the reverse complement.
GATATAAAATCGGATCAGCCGTTTCACCTTTCCGCAGAGATCACCGTCATCGCCACGGGCGGTATTGGCGGAAATCTGGACCGGGTGCGGCAAAACTGGCCCCGGCATATGGGCCAAGCGCCGACCAAAATTCTCAACGGGTGCCATCCCTCTGCGGACGGACATATGCATGACCGAGTACAACAGATAGAGGGGCAAGTCACTCATCTGGACAAGATGTGGAATTATGCCGCCGGAATTGCCCACCCCCAGC
>JAESPY010000201.1 GCA_016765435.1 Emcibacter sp. | reverse complement strand
GTGTTGCCAATATGCCCTTCAGGAAGGAAACATACTTTTCGGCAATTTCCGGTGGGAACTGTTCTTGTTCAATTTGTTGTTCCAGTACATATAAAAGGTGTACCGGGTTTGCCGCGACTTCAGTATGGTCGTAGTTAAAGACACGCGAGAGAATTTTAAAGGCAAAACGCGTGGATATTCCGGTCATGCCTTCATTGACACCTGCGGCATCTTTATACTCCTGCATGGGTTTGGCTTTGGGGTCTACATCTTTAAGATTTTCCCCGTTATAGACCCGCATCTTGGAATAAAGATTGGAGTTTTCATGCTCTTTCAGCCGCGTTAGAATGCTAAAACGTGCCATCGTATCCAAGGTGCCGGGGGCGCAGTGGGTTTTATCCAGTTCCGATGTTTTGAGCAGTTTTTCGTATATCTGCCCCTCTTCGTCGGCGCGCAGGCAATAGGGCACTTTGATGACATAGACGCGGTCGATGAAGGCCTCGTTGTTTTTGTTATTTTTAAAGGTCTGCCATTCGGACTCGTTTGAATGGGCCAGAATGACGCCCTGAAACGGGATGGCCCCCATATTTTCCGTGCCGATATAATTGCCTTCTTGGGTCGCCGTCAGCAGAGGATGCAGCATCTTGATCGGAGCCTTGAACATCTCGACAAATTCCAGAATCCCCTGTGTCGTCGTATTCAGGCCACCGCTATAGGCATAGGCGTCGGTGTCATTTTGAGAGAAATATTCCAGCTTACGGATGTCGACCTTGCCGACAAGAGTTGAAATGTCTTGATTATTTTCATCGCCCGGTTCGGTTTTGGCGATACATATCTGACGTAATTTTGACGGATGCATTTTAACCACGCTGAATTTGGAAATATCACCGCCAAATTCATCCAGTCTTTTTAAGGCCCAGGGTGACATCAATCCGGTCAGACGGTGGCGGGAAATGCCATATTTTTCCTGTAGCATGTCACCCATGGTTTCTGGATTAAACAGACCGAGCGGGGATTCAAAGATAGGGCTGATCTGATCCCCGGCTTTGAGAATATAAATCGGTTCCTTTTCCATGATTTCCTTGAGTCGTTCAGCAAGGGATGACTTGCCGCCGCCCACAGGACCGAGCAGATACAGCACCTGTTTTCTTTCTTCTAACCCTTGAGAGGCATGTTTGAAGAAACCGATCATACGTTCAATGGTCTCCTCCATGCCATAGAATTCCTCGAACCCTTGATATTTTTTGAGGGTCCGATTCATGAAAATCCGGCCCAGCCGTTCATCGCGAGAGGTATCAACCATTTCCGGTTCGCCGATAGCATAGATCATGCGTTCGGCCGCGCTGGAATACATCATGGGGTCTTCCCGACATCCTCGGAGATATTCCCGCAAAGAAAGTTCGGTTTCCTGTTGTTCATCATAGTGACTGGAATAGAGGTCGAAAATATTTTCTGCAGCAGACATAGCTCACTCCTTCATTCAAAGAATTAAAGATACATGTCAGGACAGAAAGGATTACGCGGAGCGTAGGGTGAAAATTGCTCAACCTTTATTCTGACATCGGTCAGAAGGGAAGTCTTGTGAACGTATTATGTCCGGTTCATATGTTGGAAAATCAGCGGTTCACGCGACTCCCCTCCCCATAAGGTGCTTTTCAAAGCAAAAGGCGGACATTATTTTTTACTGGTAAAAACCGTAAAAGATAATAGTTATAATTTGATTAATTGTATGGTTAATATATGAACGATGATAATCACTATTCGTAACTTTTTAGTGATATGTTGGATGGCTAATATACCATAAAAAACGAAAGTTTACAATAGCACTCTACAATGCGACTATGTCATTCAAGAGGCGACGCTGTAAAATATGCCAAGGAAGAGGGGCTAGTTATGTTGAGTATTATCGGGTTGATTGGGGGCTTGCTGCTGTTGATTATACTTACTATCAGGGGCATGAATATCCTGATTGCGGCACCGATTTGTGCTTTGCTGGTGGCCTTGAGCAGCGGCATCCCGCTCATGCCGCCTCTGGCGGATGGTGGTCCAAGTTATACCATGGATTATATGGCGGGTTTCGCGTCCTTTCTGCAAAGCTGGTTCATTGTATTTTTACTGGGGGCCATGTTTGGTAAGGTTATGGAGGATAGCGGCGCGGCGGATAGCGTTGCCCACTGGGTCGTGCAAAAGCTGGGCATGAAACATGCGGCGCTGGCGGTGATTATGGCCTGTGCCATTTTAACTTATGGCGGGGTGAGTGTCTTTGTGGTGGCCTTTTCCGTCTTTCCCATGGCCCTTAGCCTGTTTAAAGAGGCCAATCTGCGCCGGCGGTTCATCCCGGCGGCTCTGGCATTTGGCTCTGGCACCTTCACCATGACATCGGCGGGTTCCATGGAAATCCAGAACTTTCTGCCCATGGAATATTTGGGAACGACCCAATTTGCCGGATGGAGGGTGAGTATATTTGTTGCCTTATTCATCATGTTGACGGGGATATGGATATTTGAGCGTATGGTGCGGCGTGCCAAGGCGAATGGCGAAGGTTTTGAGGACCGGGCAGGGGACCCGGAGCAGAAATCATATGACAATCTGCCCAATCCATTCCTAGCACTGATTCCTCTGGCTTGTGTTCTGGGCACATCCTTTTATTTCAGCGTGATTTTGGATTATGGCAAGTCGTCGCTTATCGTGGCCCTGTTGGTGGGACTCTTGCTGTCTATCGCCATATACTGGAAGCGATTCAACAATCTTAGTATGGCTCTTTCAACGGCTACTCTTGGGGCTTTGGTGGCGATTTCCAATACCTGTGCGGTTGTGGGGTTTGGCAGTATTGCAAAATTAACCCCGGCCTTTCAAGATACGGTGGCTCTTATGACTTCTATTCCGGGTAACGGGCTTATTGGCGCGGCGGTGGCGATCAGTGTTATTGTGGCCCTGACCGGTTCGGCATCCGGTGGGCAGGCCATTGCTTTGCCTTTGATTGCCCCTCATTATCTTGATGCTGGCGTTGATCCAGAGGCCTTGCATCGGGTGGTGTCGATCACATCAGGCGGCTTGGATTCCCTGCCTCATAACGGCTATGTGGTGACGACGATCCGGGCCATCTGTGGGGAAACGCATAAAACGGCCTATCTGCCTTTGGCCGCGGTGACAACGGTGATCCCGTTTATGGGGGC
>JAESPY010000200.1 GCA_016765435.1 Emcibacter sp. | reverse complement strand
TATAATTTTGTCGGTTTCAGGCGGGGTGCTTTTCCGAAAATTTCATGATCGGGAAAGAAAGTAACCTTGGTACCACGTCGGTTATTGGTCGAGCCAATATTTTCCAGCTTTGACGTTGGCTTGCCGCGGGAGAAATGTTGTTGCCAGATTTGTTTGTCGCGGGCCACTTCCACCACCAGCCATTCGGACAGGGCATTGACCACGGAAATCCCTACGCCATGCAGACCACCAGAGGTTTCATAAGCCTTGCTGTTAAACTTACCGCCGGAATGAAGGGTGGTGAAGATAACTTCCAGTGCGGATTGGTCCTTGAATTTCGGATGGGGGTCTACCGGGATGCCGCGGCCGTTGTCTGTGACAGTGACCGAGCCATCCTCATGCATTTCGATTTCGATTCTGTTGGCGTGACCGGCAACGGCCTCATCCATGGAATTGTCCAGAACTTCTGATACAAGATGATGCAGGGCGCGTTCATCAGTGCCGCCAACATACATGCCGGGGCGGAGGCGAACTGGCTCCAAACCTTCGAGAACTTCGATGTCTTTGGCGGAATAATCAGTGGTCGTTGCGGAGGTATCAAAAAGATCTGTCATATTGCCCTAGGATTCTCTTAAAATATTGTTTATATTTTGGATACACCATACGGTTAAAGATAACAATATCCAGATATTGATTGGGACATATTTTTTTAAAATGAGGCGGGCAGGGATAGTTTTTTTATGGGTCTATAGGAAAGAAGCCTTGTCTTTGGCTTATTTGTTTCTTATTGGCATGGCTTTTGGGGCAATCTGGATATTTCACGATAGTCATTCTAAAATTGCGCCAACCCAAAATATACTGGCCTTTGAAGAAGAGCATAAAATTGTCGAAGTGGTGATTGCGGATGTAAAAACTCCTTACGTGGCGTTAGAAATCCCCGCTGAATCATTTTTACCGGAACCGATTGAAGAAACATGGCAAACCCACGCGGTGAAGGTGTCCGCCGTTGTAGAGGGAAAACCGCAGATTTCCATCATCATTGATGACCTGGGCGTGGTGAGAAGCCGAACATTTGATGTCATTACTCTGGCACCGCCTTTGACGCTGTCCTTCCTGCCCTATGCGCCGGACTTGTATGATGTAACCCGTATTGCACGGGACAAGGGCCATGAATTGATGGTGCATATACCCATGGAACCCAAAGGCGATAAAGACCCCGGTCCTCATGCTTTGCTGACCCATTCGACGGACCAGAAGATATTACAGGATTTGCAGTTTAATCTGTCCCGATTTGACGGATATGTGGGATTGAACAACCATATGGGCAGCGCCTTTACCGAGGATAGGGCGGGCTTGAATCTGGTCTTGGACGAGGTTCAGAAAAGGGGCCTTCTAGTGCTGGATTCACGCACTTCCGGCAAATCATTATTTGCCCAAATGGCTGAGGAAAGAAATATCCCCAATATGACGCGGGACTTGTTTCTGGATAACGAGCAGGATGTGGATTACATCATAGGCCAGTTGGAAAAACTGGAAAACATGGCCCGCAGGCGCGGCACCGCCATCGCAATCGGCCATCCTTACAAGGAAACGATCAAGGCTCTGTCCATTTGGCTGCCGACGTTGAAAGCCAAGGGCATTGCCGTGGTGCCTCTGTCTCATTTGATCAAGCGTAAATATGAAAATATACAGTTGGCGAAGAGGTGAAGCTTTCGGTTTGTTCAAGCGTCGAAGTTCTGTTTAGGCTTGTTTCGCATTAGTTTGTGCACGCATATGATTGGGGAAAATTCTGCCTAAAGTCATCACTATTAACACCCAATGTTCTACTTCTATTGTGGAGCCGCCTTTATACCAAGCGCAAGAGGTTGAACATACAGAGCCTAGAAATCTTTTCAAGGGCACCCTTTTTATGCGATCCTTGATTAATTGCATTCTATATTGTGCGTCTGCTTTAAATCCCAAGCAGATTCTGGTAATTTATTTGGAATTGGGCAACTTTCAGTATGTTTAGAATATTCTGTGATAGTTGGTTGTCATGTTCGTTTATAAACATTGGAGAACCTAATCATGTGTAGTTTTATTAGATACGCTGCTAGCGGGGTACTATTTTTTCTATTTCATTCCTACGCTTTTTCTGACGATCTAATTGATCGAAAAGACTGGCAGTTAGTAGAAATAGAAAGTTTGGCGGCTACTTCTGATTACCAGTTTCGCCATAAGAAAACAGATGGATATCTACTGGTAACGGGGGATTTTAATGGTGATGGCGTCACGGACCGTGCAGAAATTTCTAAAAAAAATACGAATGAAACATATGGACTGATAGCATATGTCTCTCGCGGGACGGAAGGATATGATCAGCATATTCTCAATGAAGGCGATTGGTCGATTTTTTCTCGTATGGGAATTAGCCGCGAAGATCCAGGAGAGTATAAGACGGCTTGTGGCAAGGGGTATGGGAGGTGTAAAAGCGACGCGCCGCTCTCAGTTTCCTTCCCATATGATGCAATTAATTTCTTTATGTTCGATAGTGCCAGTATGTTTTTTATATACAAAAATGACAGCTTTTATACGGTTTGGATAAGTGATTGAAATTCAAGATGGTGGATGGAAAGTTCAGTATAGCTTCAAAACGAAGAGGGTTTTAAAAGGTAGTGTAGGTGGGGATTGTCTATTTTTGGAAACCCTCTTTATCGCGGGGATATGAACTCATTTGACGAACACAGAGATGAGCGTTTTGGCGCTATGCAGTAAAAAATGTAGCGTTCTAGCATTGTTCAAGAAAAGGCCAATAATACAAGCTGTGAAATTCAGGCACGCCTCCTAAAAAACAATCCCCTCACTATAAAAATTACTGAACTTTTGGGTGTCCGGCGAAGCTTATGGCTTCTTCGGCGGCGCGGAACAGGGCGCGGGCCTTGGCTTGGCATTCGGCATATTCTGATTCCGGGTCGCTATCAGCAACAATACCTGCGCCGGCCTGAACATGCATCACATTGTCTTTTACGATAGCTGTCCGAAGAACAATACAGGTATCCATACTGCCATCTGCAGAAAAATAGCCCACAGCACCGGCGTATATGCCGCGCTTGTCTATTTCCATTTCATCGATAATTTCCATGGCGC
>JAESPY010000278.1 GCA_016765435.1 Emcibacter sp. | reverse complement strand
CTGCACAGTCCCGCCCTTTGATACTTTCAATAGCGGCGGAGCCTGTATCGCCGGAGGTCGCGCCGACGATGGTCACTTTCCGGCCTTGGCGAGTCAGCACATGATCAAACAAATGCCCCAGAAGTTGCAGGGCTACATCCTTGAACGCCAATGTAGGGCCATGAAATAGTTCCAATATCCATTCGTTACTGTCAAGCTGCGCCAGTGGCACAATCGTTTTATGACGGAAGGTGCTATAGGCCTTGGCGATAATTTCGGCGAAATCATCTTCCGAAATCTCTGGACAGACAAAGGGCTTCATCACCGCAAATGCCACGTCCTGATAGGACTTCCCCCGGAAAGACCGGATATCATCTGCGCTGAACTTTGGAATTTCCGCTGGCACATACAGACCGCCGTCACGGGCCAGTCCTGTCAACAGAACATCTTCAAATCCAAGCACAGGTGCCTGGCCTCTGGTACTGACATATTTCACACTTAAAATCCTTAACGAATTTATTACGAATCAACAGATATCCGGCGCAAAGATTATCAGTTTAACCTTATGATGCAAGTCAGAAATGATCTTCGGGCCGGATGTCCTTGCGTATATTGAAAATAAAGTAAATTACCAGCAATACAATCGCCAACCCGTACCATGTCATGGCATAATCCAGATGGTTATTAACCAATTTTAATCTTGTCCGTCCGCCAATGGGATATTCTCCCTCCCGCAAAGCTTTATCCGCATAGAGAAACATGGGAAAAACATCCTCTAAACTCTGCGCCTCTGCCATAGCATTCAGATCACCGTGATACCATAAATTCCGGTCAAGGTCATTGTCCGGCGCAAAACGTTCTCTGATCCAGGTTTTACGCAGAATACCCGTAATTTGAACAGACCCCGGTATAATTGTATCCGGGCGCGCAACCTGTTCTTTTAAATCCTCCGGTACCCATCCCCGGTTGATGATCACATATCTCCCTGCATCTGTCAGCAAAGGGGTAAAAAGGTCATAACCCGGTCGACCATTAGGACCCGCGCCATATAGCGGCATTTCCCGCATATGAAGAAAGCGGCCAGTGACACTCACATGACGGTAAAGCCACTCGTCAGGTTCCGAAACTGTGGAGGGAATAGCAATTGCCGGCAAACCATAACGCGCCTCAAGTTTTTCGGTCAGATCAGGCTTCCACTCCAATCTTTCCACTTGCCAATTGCCCAGCAAACACAGAAGCGCCAACAGCGGAACAGTCATTACCGTCGGCCATAGCCGTGGTTTGAAATGGTATCTACTGATCGAGTTTTCCTTCGCTGGCATTAAAATTATATTGTGCCGCTACCATAAGTGCTTTGGCCGGACGCAGCAACAATAATGATCCGCCGATGATACACGGCACCCACATCAGCAGATGCAGCCACATGGGAGGGCTGAATTTAACCTCCACAAAAAGCGCAAGGCCCACGATGATAAAGCCCAGAAACATGATGATAAAAACAGCCGGACCGTCACCGGAATCAAAGGTGCTGTAATCTAACCCACAATGATCACAGCTCCCCCCTAACGTCAGGAAGCCGTTGTAGAGCTTTCCCGTTCCGCACTTGGGGCATTTACACAACAGTCCCGCCCGAAAGGGCGAGACTGCGTTTTCTTCAGATATATTATTCACCAAACGTCTGCTTAATGACCGCCTGCAGCAGCGCCGGCACCAGCAACATATATGCAAACGAACAGAACCAACCATACCACATCAACAAAATGCCAATACCATGCGGCGGCTTCAAAGCCAAAATGATGGTCCGGTTTAAAGTGGCCTTTCAAACCACGGAACAGACAAACCAGCAGAAATATTGTTCCGATCAACACATGCGCGCCGTGGAAACCTGTCGCCATATAGAATGTTGAACTGTAGATATTCTGATCAAAGGCGAAAGTTGCATGAACATATTCATAAGCCTGAACACCAGTGAATGACGCGCCAAGCAGAACCGTAAACAACAACATGGTGATAAAGGTCTTGCGATCGCCATCCTGCAAAGCATGATGCGCCCAAGTTACCGTTGTACCGGATGTCAACAGGATCAACGTATTGACCAAGGGCAGATGCCAAGGGTCAAGGGTCTGAATATCCTGTGGCGGCCAAACAGAACCAATGGCTTCTGTCGGAAAAATGCTGGCATTGAAATAAGCCCAGAACCAAGCCACAAAGAACATGACCTCTGAAATAATGAACAAAAACACGCCGTAACGTAGGCCAAGCTGAACGATAGCCGTATGATAACCGCCATGTTCGCCTTCTTGGATCACATCACCCCACCAGCTATAGGCGCCGAACAGAACAATGATCGTCCCCACATAAAACAGGACGCTATAAGAGCCCGGCATACTGGAAATCAAGGGAATTTCATGCATATACATCATGGCACCAAGGGCCATAATAAATGCGCCCAAAGAGCAGACTATAGGCCATGGGCTTGGGTCTACAAGATGGTAATCATGTTTTTGTGCATGTGAATCTGACATTTTGATCCCTTATTGCTTAAGGTTTAAAAAAATTACGAGAACCGAGCATAATGCCCGCTTCCCTATTCGTTATCGTCGTCTTCGGCCCTGAAAAAAGTATATGAAAGCGTTATTTCTTTCACTTCATTCAGACGTTTATCATCTGCTATTTCCGGGTCAATAAAGAAAGAAACCGGCATGTCCACTTCCTCTCCCGGGGCCAGCGTTTGTTCTGTAAAACAGAAACAATCAATTTTGTTAAAATATTGCCCAGCCTTGAACGGTGTCACATTAAACGTCGCCGTACCAGTAATGGTCTGGTCACTGTTATTAACAGCCTTGTAAAATATAAGGGCTTCTTCCCCGATTTTTACCGTAACGGCGCGTTGAACCGGCTTAAAATGCCATGGCAATTGGTTATTCACATCGGAATTAAACCGTACGGTCATTTCCCGCGCCAGAATGATTCCAGTTGCCGATTCCGCCTTTTGCGGTGTGCCACCATATCCTGTTACCTGACAAAATATCCGGTAAAGAGATTCAGATGCCACCACGAGGCTCACCATCATCGCCAACAAACCAAACACAACAATCAGTGTTTTGGTATGGTTGACTTTATGTGTTGCGGCGTAGCTGCTCATTCTTCTCAGATCACATTCAATTTAACGAGTGTTACGACAAAAAACAGCACAACCATGCCCACTAATATACCCGCCAGCGCATAATTACGCCCAGCCCGTTTTTTATGTTCTTCATGTAATGGCATTAGATCATCCTTCCGATCATGATTTCACCGCCCATGACGGCAAATAAAATGAACAGATAAAAGATAGAATAGAAAAAATTGACCTTCGCAGCCCTGATATCCTTTTTCCTGAACAAGGACAGTGACAGAACAACAAAGACAAATCCGCAAAGCGCCGCCGTAATACCATATACCGGTCCGGCAAATCCCATCGTCCAAGGTAACATCGATACCGGCACCATCAACAGGGTATAGATCAAAATCTGTTTCCGGGTTTCTGCTTCCCCCGATACAACAGGTAACATGGGAATGCCTGCTGCTTTGTAATCTTTACAGGCAAAGAGTGACAACGACCAGAAATGAGGCGGTGTCCACATAAAAATTATGCCAAACATGACAATGGATTCAAGGCTGACATCTCCCGTTACCGCCGCCCAGGCAATCATCGGCGGAAAAGCCCCCGCAGCCCCACCGATCACAATATTCAATGACGTGCGTCGCTTCAACCAGACCGTATAAACCAAAACATAAAACAGGATAGTCATCAACAGCAGACCACCTGCGACCGGATTGACCATCAATCCCATCACCAGTACAGAGCCCGTCGCCAAAGCGACCCCGAAATGCAGAGCCGTCTGAGGGTCCATACGCCCCGAAGGAATAGGACGATCCGCTGTCCGTTTCATGCGAGCATCAAGGTCGGCCTCATACCACATATTCAAACAACCTGACGCGCCAGCACCAACTGCAATACACAGAATAGCCGTAAAGGCAATCACCGGATGAATATCTCCCGGTGCCATAATCATACCAATGAAGGCTGTGAAGATCACCAGAGACATCACACGCGGCTTAAGAAGCGCGAAAAAGTCCCCGGCACCGGGAAGATAATCTTCCCGGACGGTCTGATCTATTGTGGAAGTTGCTGTTTGCACCTGTTCCTACCCCTATTTAATTCTGGGCAGTTCGTTGAACTGATGGAATGGCGGTGGTGAAGACAATGTCCACTCCAGCGTCGTGGCACTCGGCCCCCACTGGCTATCCCCAACACGCTCTTTCGAACGCAATGTCAGGAAAACACCCAATAGGAAGACTAGCGTTCCAACTCCTGTGATGAAATATCCCATCGTAGACACATAGTTCCACAAGGAATAAGCATCTGGATAATCAGGAATACGACGTGGCATTCCGGCCAATCCTAAGAAATGTTGTGGGAAGAAAATTACATTCACACCAATGAAGGTCAACCAGAAATGCAGCTTACTAACGAACTGCGGATAGGGTTTGCCGCTCATCTTGCCAATCCAGTAATACCAACCTGCAAAGATAGAGAACAAGGCCCCCATAGACATGGTGTAATGGAAATGCGCCACCACATAATAGGTATCATGCATTGCGGTATCCACACCAGCGTTGGCCAGAACCACACCCGTCACGCCACCAAGGGTAAAGAGAAAGATCATGCCAAGAGCAAACAGCATCGGTGTTTCAAAACGGATGGACCCGCCCCACATGGTCGCAAGCCACGAGAAAATCTTAATGCCTGTCGGCACCGCAATCACCATCGTCGCTGCTGTGAAGTAAGCTTTGGTATCCACATCCATACCCACGGTATACATATGATGCGCCCAGACAACAAATCCAACGACACCAATGGCCACCATGGCATAAGCCATGCCCAGATAACCAAAAATCGGTTTACCAGAAAAGGTAGAGATAATATGACTAACCAGACCAAAACCGGGCAGGATCAGAACATAAACTTCGGGATGTCCAAAGAACCAGAACAGATGTTGATACAACAGCGGATCACCGCCGCCAGCCGCATCAAAGAAATGCGTGCCAAAGTTACGGTCTGTCAGCAACATTGTAATCGCACCAGCAAGAACGGGCAAAGACAGTAGAAGCAAGAAGACGGTAACCAGAATAGACCAGACGAACAAAGGCATTTTATGCAATGTCATGCCCGGTGCGCGCATGTTGAAAATGGTACAGATAAAGTTGATCGCGCCCATGATAGAAGATGCCCCGGCCAAATGCAGGGAGAAAATCGCCAGATCAACCGCCGGTCCCGTATGACCGGATGTGGACAATGGTGCGTAAACGGTCCAACCAGTACCAACGCCCGGATATGTGGAACCTTCAACCATTGTTGACAGAACCAACAGGGCAATCGCCGCTGGCAAGAGCCAGAAGCTGATGTTATTCATCCGGGGGAAAGCCATATCCGGTGCGCCAATCATAAGCGGCACAAACCAGTTACCAAATCCACCGATCAAAGCGGGCATAACCATGAAGAAAACCATGATCAGGCCATGTCCTGTTGCCAGCACATTAAAGAAATGCTTGGCAGCCTCAACATCACCACCTGTGAACATGGTCAGGTAAGTAATACTCGGCTCCATCAATTCTCCGCGAAGCATTCCGGAAAAACCACCGCCGACACTACCTGCGAAAATAGCAAAGATAAGATACATGGTACTAATATCTTTATGGTTT
>JAESPY010000277.1 GCA_016765435.1 Emcibacter sp. | reverse complement strand
TTCCCTGTCGCTGACCTATAAATATGAAAAAGATATTGCCGAAGGCACGTCCTTATCTGAGCTTGTCGCTCCCTATGATCTGGTGATTTTTGATGCAGTATCAGGTCGTCAGGCAGCGGATATTTTCACACGTTTCGAAGGCGTGGTGACAGGCGACAAGCGGTTTATTTCCATTAAAAATGCCGAGCCGAATAAACTGACTCATGGTTTGACCGAACCGGAAATCACCGCTTTGCATGGATACTACCGCATGGCGGTGCTGAAAACCTCAAACGTCTGGTGGCCTATTTACAAGGGCAAACTTTTGGCACAGGCACAGATAACATTCTGCCGCCGATTGTTTTTCCAGAAGCCGGGATTTATCATCCGGCCTATGACCGTTTGATCTTTGCAAATTTACAGGATTATTTGACATGGAGGGGCCATAAAGAAGGCCAGCCCGTGATTGGCCTGACTTTATCGCGGGAGGCGATTGCCGCCGCAGATACGGGCATAGAAGACCATTTTATCCGGGAAATTGAACAGCGAGGCGGCCTTGCGGTTCCCTATTATTTTCCGGGATTTTTGACCGGTCAGATGGCGGGAATTTTAAGTGTCGATGGCAAGGTTGCGGTGGATAATATCATCAATATGAGCCCGATTCATATGGCAGAGGCCCGCCGTGCGGATTATGAAGAAATGGGTGTGCCAATATTGCAAACCATTCCTTACAGTTCCGGCACACAGCAGGATTGGGAGAAGGACCCCGCCGGAATTCCGCCCATGCAGACACCATTTTTCCTGACATTATCAGAGATTGCCGGGACCATGGACCCGGTTGTGGTTTCCGCTTTTGGCAAAGATCAGCAACGTGTTCCCATTGGCTATCAGATGGGGATGGTGATTGAAAAGGCTTTCCGGCTGGCATCCCTGAAACATAAGGCCAACGGAGACAAAAAAGTCGCCATCATGTTTTACAATTATCCGCCGGGAGAAAAGAACGCCGGGGCGTCTTTTTTGAATATTCCCCGCAGTCTGGAAAGTATCGCTGGCCTGTTGAAAGAACAGGGCTATCAGGTAAACGTCCAGAATGAAGACTGGTATATTGATCAGGTGGGGAAGATGTTGCGGCCTTTCTTCCGTGGATTACCCTATACGGATATTCCGGGTTTGGGGGATGAGGCGGGTGCTGGGGGCTTGCTCGCGGTACAGGAATACCGCAAATGGTATGATCAATTGCCCGCAGCGCTTCGCGGGACGATTGAAGCGGAATGGGGCAGCCCAGAGGAGGCCTTTTCCATTGTGGAGGTGAAGGGACAGAAATATTTCGCGATCCCCCGCGTCCTGTCCGGCAATCTGATTATTCTACCGCAACCGCCACGGGGCAATCGGAAGGATCAGGAAAAATCAATATATCACGATAAGACCGTGCCGATCAGCCACAATTATCTGGCGGCCTACTTCTATGTGCGGGAAACATTCGGCGCGGATGCGCTGATCCATTTGGGAACCCACGGGACACAGGAATATCTGCCGGGCAAAGAACGGGGTTTGAGCCGTTATGATGCGGGAAATCTGGCCTTGGGCGATATTCCGGTGATCTACCCGTTCATTATGGATGATGTGGGCGAAGCTCTGCAGACAAAACGGCGGGGCCGGGCCACGGTTATCAGCCACTTGACGCCGCCCTTGGTGAAAAGCGGTCTGTATCAGGAGATTTCCGATCTGCATAATTTGATGCATGAGTATAATGCATTGGGCGAGGGGGCTGTTAAGAGCAATACAAAGAAGCAGATCATTGACCTTGTGATCGAACGTAATATTCATCAGGATGTGGCTTGGACAGAAGAGAAAATCATCACGGACTTCGAAGATTTTATGGCTGTTCTGCATGATTATATCGGTGAACTCGGCACGGAAATTCAACCTTTGGGGCTGCATACCTTTGATGAATTACCTGAAAAAGATCACCTGACATCAACCATTGTTCAAATGTTGGGCCGGAAATTTGCCGAGCCTGCGATAGAGGGCGCGGGAAAATATCTGCCGGAACTACCGATTGATAAAACAGGGGCTGCGCCTAAAGAGGCGGAATATGTGGATTTTACCCAGCTTAAAAACAGCGCAGAATTTCGCATGGTGGATAAGTACGTTCTGAACAACGCAAATCTTGATGTTGTTAAAGATAAAAACTTGCGGGAATTGCTGCAAAAAGCGCGGGAATACCATGAGGGTTTCACAGGGATATTAGAGGGTAAATCCATGATTAATGCCCTGAACGGCATGTATATTCCATCGTCAACCGGGGGCGACCCGGTACGCAGTCCTGTTGCGCTGCCATCGGGGAAAAATCTGTATGGCTTTGATCCGTCAAAGCTGCCGACGAAAGCCGCATGGGAAAGCGGCAAACAACTGACCGCCGATTTAATCCAGAATTTTCATACCAAGAATGGCCGTTTTCCGGATAAAATAACTTTCTCGCTCTGGTCTATAGAGGCCATGCGGCATCTGGGCGTTATCGAATCTCAGGTGATGTATGCCATGGGAGTACGCCCGGTCTGGGATGAAAATGGCTATGTCAAGGATACGGCAATCATCCCTTACGGGGAACTGGGACGTCCCCGGATTGACGTGGTGATGTCGGCAACCGGATTATACCGGGATGCGCTGCCTAATGTAATGCTGCTGCTGGCGAAAGCAGTGGAGAAGGTTGCAAAATTGAAAGAGGATAATAACTATATCTTCCAAAATACAGCACGCCTAAAAGCAGAACTTCTGGACAATGATTTCTCCACAGAAGATGCGAATATATTATCAACGGTGCGGATATTCTCTAATGAAAATGGCACCTATGGCACGGGACTGGGGGAGGCCGCTCTGGCATCGGATACCTGGGAGAAAGACGATAAACTTGCCCGGTTATATATCAGTCGTATGGGATATGCTTATGGGTCTGACACCGGACTTTGGGGCAAAAAATACGAGAATATCAATCTTTATGCCCGTAATCTGACGGGGACCGACGCGGCAGTCTTCTCACGGTCGTCCAATGTCTATGGCCTGTTAACCAGCGATGATCCATTTCAATATATGGGCGGAATTTCGCTGGCGGTTCGTATGCTGGACGGTAAAAGCCCAGAGATGTTTATCTCAAATCTGCGTGACCCGGACAATTTAAAATCCGAAACTTTGGGTAAATTTCTGTCCAAGGAACTGCGAACCCGTTATTTTCACCCTCAATACTTATATTGAGTGTGATAAATTATGGAAATGCTCTAGCCGCATTAAATTCAGATTTGGAATGCGTACAAG
>JAESPY010000276.1 GCA_016765435.1 Emcibacter sp. | reverse complement strand
GAGCTTGAACAGACCGCACTGGGTTATGGACTTGATGTCCTGATTGAAACCCATGATGAAGCCGAGATGGAACGGGCCCTTAAGCTGAAAAGCCCACTCATTGGCATCAACAACCGTAATTTAAAAACCTTTGAAGTTTCTCTTGATGTTACGCTTCGGCTGGCAGAAAAGGCCGACTCCCAGCGGCTATTGGTCAGCGAGAGTGGCATTTTTACCCATGAAGACCTGTCCATGTTGCGAGACAAATGTGGCCTCAACAGCTTTCTGATCGGTGAATCCCTGATGCGACAACAGGATGTTGCCGCCGCAACCCGCAAATTAATTGGAGACTTATGATGTCGAAACTGACCCATCTGGACGCTGACGGCAAAGCAAGCATGGTTGATGTCTCTATGAAAGACGAAACCCATCGCCGCGCCGATGCCCGTGGCCGCATCACAATGGCCCCAGAAACACTGGCCCTGATTGAAGAGCGCGGTGTTAAAAAGGGTGATGTTTTTTCCGTGGCCCGACTGGCAGGCATTATGGCAGCAAAAAAAACCGCCGACCTGATTCCGCTGTGCCATCCCCTGCCCCTGCAAAATATTCAGGTTGACCTGGAATGTAACAGCGCCGACAGTTGTGTTGAAATTTTTGCCACCGCCAACCTCTATGGCCGTACGGGTATTGAGATGGAAGCCCTGAGTGCTGTATCTGTCGCCGCCTTGACCATATATGATATGTGCAAGGCCGTTGACCGGGCCATGCGGATTACCGATATTCGCCTAACCCATAAATCCGGTGGCAAATCCGGTGACTTTAACGCAGATTAAGGTAGTTCTCCCCCATGTCCAAAATGCCCACAATATCCGAAATGCCCCATACGTCTCTAATGCCCGTTCAGCAGGCTCTTGAAATTATATCACAATCCTTTAGCCGCCTTGACCCAGAAGATATTCCTCTGACGCAAGCATTGGGACGCACCACGGCCCGCGACCATTTCGCCGCCATCACCCAGCCCCCCTTCAATGCTTCTGCCATGGATGGCTATGCGCTACGGGCAGAGGACGTGGCCAACTGCCCTGTTGAGCTACAGGTCATCGGCGAAGCGCCTGCTGGAAAATCTTACGACGGTGACGTTACGCCCGGAACAACGGTGCGTATTTTCACCGGTGGCCCCGTACCAAAAGGGGCGGACACGGTCATCATGCAAGAAAATGCCGAAAGATTGAACGAAGGTAGCGTACGCATCCTAATCGGCGCAGAATCAGGACGAAATATCCGACCCGCTGGCAATGATTTTGCCAAGGAACAAAAGCTGGTGGAGGACGGCACAATCCTCACCTCCCGACATATTGGTATGATGGCTGCGGCCAATATCGCCACCGTTACGGTCACCCGACAACCCCGTATAGCCTTATTGTCCACCGGGGACGAATTGGTCACTATCGGCGATGTGGTCGGACCGGATCAGATCATAAGTTCCAATAACCTTTTGCTGTCCACGTTAATCACAGAGAATGGTGGCACGGCCATCGACCTTGGCATTGCCCGGGACAATGCCCCGTCTCTGGAAGAAAAAATTACCCTGCTCAAAGCCACGGACAGCGTAGACCTGTTCATTACCATTGGCGGGGCATCGGTCGGGGACCATGATCTTGTACAGAAAATTCTTGGCCAATATGGTCTCAAGGTGCATTTCTGGAAAATCGCCATCCGCCCCGGTAAACCGATGATATTTGGTGAATTTAATCAGAGGCCTATGATCGGTCTGCCGGGAAATCCTGCCTCGGCCTATGTCTGTGCGGTCAATTTCATGTTGCCCGCCCTTCATATTATGTTGGGACGTAATGTTATAGGTGCACCCAGGTCTATCGCTATCCTGGACCACGCCTTAAAGGATAATGGATCACGTCAAGATTATATGCGGGCCTATTACACCGAAAATTCTGACGGCGAGAAAGTCGTCGCCGCCACGCCCCGTCAAGATAGCGCAAAACTCAGCACACTGGCCCATGCCAACTGTCTTTTGGTACGCACCCCCAATGCCCCATCGGCCGCCAAAGGGGATAGGGTTGAAATTCTCCTGCTTCAACCTTGACAAAAGAATAAAAATAGAACATAACTAAAACAAATCGGGAATGATGCTATCAGGAGGCTATGCAATGCTCACAAAAAAGCAACGGGACTTATTGCTTTTCATCAATGAAAAACTTCAGGAAAATGGTATTGCACCGTCCTTTGACGAAATGAAAGATGCCTTAAATTTAAAATCGAAATCTGGCATTCACCGCTTGATTGGAGCGTTGGAAGAACGCCAGTTTATCCGCCGCCTGCCCAACCGGGCACGGGCGTTGGAAATTCTCCGCCTTCCCGACAGCGAAGGTAATGTGACCCCAGATAATCTGTTCAAACCGGATTTCAGCAAAAAGGACACTGTTTCAGACCCCAATATGGTTGACATTCCTCTGCATGGTAGAATTGCCGCGGGGACCCCGATCGAAGCTTTGGAACAATATGAAAATATTCCTGTTCCGGCCTCTATGGTCGGCTTCGGCAGCCACTACGCATTGGAAATTGATGGCGATTCCATGATTGAAGCTGGCATATTGGACGGTGATACCATCGTTGTACAAAGATGTGATAGCGCCGAAAATGGCACCGTTGTCGTCGCCCTGATTGACGAAGAAGAAGCCACCCTTAAAACCCTCTATAAAAAAGGCCCTGACATCGCCTTAGAGCCCTCTAACCGGGATTATGAGACACAGACATACCCCGCCAACCGGGTTCGCATACAGGGCCGCTTGGTTGGGCTATTGCGCCAATATTAAAAAGACTGGACGACCTTCCAGTAATATTGAAAGGGGTTGTTGGCATCATTCCGGTGATGGCACTGATAATCCATTATTGTTTCTGCGACGTTTTCCCGTCACCTCTGTGACTTCCACGTCATGGCTGTGACGGTTCTCATCATTCATAGACGATCTTCATCCATAGAGGACACTCAGCATTCCCAAGATTCTCCCGCCATTCCCGTCCCGTCTTTCCTGCGAAGGCAGGAAACCAGTGAAACATTAAATTCCCACAGATGCCTTTAACGTAATCCGTCCTTAAATAATCCGCAGACAACACGGCAGTCCTTACCTTACCTTACCTTACCTTACCTTACCTTACCTTACCTTACCTTACCTTACCTTACCTTACCTTACTCT
>JAESPY010000275.1 GCA_016765435.1 Emcibacter sp. | reverse complement strand
TTGCTCTTCCAATGAGTTCATGTGTTTGAACTGACCAACGGTAATGGAAACAGGTTTGAATTTATATTGCATGTAAGCATCTTTAACGTCAACTTTATTGTCCGCAAAATCAGCTTCAAATTTATATTTAACATTTTTAAAAACCACACCTTCGACACCCAAACGTGCTGTGCGGACTTCTGTGCCGTTAATCTTATCACCTGGAATGCTCGTCCCTACCCCATCTTTAACGGAAACAGAACCATAATCAAAATATAGCCGGCCGCGGATTTTGAATTTGAATTTGCCGTCTTTGCTAGAAAGCTCTGGAGCGCCCTTCCATTTAACTTTCAAATCTTGTGATTTGGAAGCTTCTTTTTTCTCTAGTTGCTCAACTTTCATGCTCAGGGCGTTAATCTGTTCTTTTAACTCCTGAAGTGTCTGTGCAGATGCCGCCGGTGTGAAGGCCACACTACATAATGCAGTTGCTGCCAATAGGCTTAAAACAGGCTTCCTCGTCATTGTATTTTCCTTTTAGAATAAATATCATTTTACATAATTCGGTGTAGTAGATGAGCTTTATGAGCAAGCAGCATCTTCATGCCGGAAATTATCTGTCGTAAATGTCAGCTAGATGTAAGTTTTGTTACAAAATTGTGACTATAGCCGGAGACCAATAAAAAGGCCCGGCAAATGCCAGGCCCTTCAAGGTTGTTTTACGATATTATCTATTTCCGGCGGTAAAGCGGAACATCCTCGTCCGAGGACACCTGATATTTAACCGTAAAATCCTCAAACGCTTTCACAGCATCATTAATGTCCCGGCCAGCCTTGACCTCATAAGCATTAAATCCACAGCGTTGCAGGTAAAAAATTTGATCCCGCATTACATCGCCCACAGCACGAAGTTCTTTTTTGAACCCGAACCTATCCCGCAACAGCTTGGCCATAGAATAACCTCTGCCATCATTGAATGTGGGGAAATTAATGGCAATCAGCTCAAATTTATCCAGATCGCCCTCAATATCCTTAACGGAGTCGCCCGGTTCAAGCTGCACACCAACCCGGCGACCTGAAAAATTTTCATCCTGCCAGACTTTATAAGAGACAATGACATCCCCTTCCGGTATTTCGCCCTCGCCCGAATAATGAGTCCAAGAATCCTCAACGATGACTTTATCTTTTATGATTTTCATAATTTGGCCCCTTTCAGAGAAAATTCTTCGTAAATAACTTTAAAGGGGACCGCACCAACACGGCGGTACGTATCAATGAAACGTTCCTCCGGCGTCCGAATGTCGATATAAATTTTCAGAATATCTTCAATAGCCTGAACAATCTCACCCTCTGGGAAAGCCCGTCCGAGTATTTTACCTACAGATGCGGTGTTTGTCGCATCACCGCCCAATGTAATCTGATAAAATTCAACGCCCTTTTTATTGACGCCCAAAATACCGATATGACCCACATGATGATGACCGCAGGCATTTATACAGCCCGACATTTTTAATTTCAGCTCCCCAAGATCATAAAGATAATCCATATCATCAAAGCGACGGGTTATCTGTTCCGCAATGGGAATGGAACGGGCATTCGCAAGGGTACAAAAATCAAGGCCCGGACAACAGATCATATCCTGTAACGTCCCAATATTTGGTTCGGCAAACCCGACATCCTTCAAAGCCAGCCACAGATCGTATAGATCAGCCTTCTTCACATCCGCGAAGACAAGGTTCTGTTCATGAGTGGACCGCAGTTCGCCAAAACTATATTTATCGGCAAGGTCCGCCACAGTCAGCATCTGACTATCGGTAATATCCCCCGGCGGCACACCCGGCTTTTTCAGGGACAGGTTAACAATGGCATATCCCGACTTTTTATGGTCCAGCACATTTTGTTTATACCAGAATGAAAAATCTTTATTGTCCAGAAAATGCTGTTCAAAAGTCTCACATTTTTCAGAAAGATCTTCATAATCCGGGTCTGTAAAATAAGCGGACACCCGGTCAATTTCGGCCTTGTCCAGCGGCACAGCGCCTTCTTGCCAAAGGGCGGTGAATTCTTCTTCCACCAGGCGCGTGAATTCCGGCAGCTTTAATTCATGAACCAGAATTTTAATCCGGGCTTTATATTTGTTATCCCGGCGACCAAACTGGTTATAGACACGCATGGTGGCCTCGGTATAGATCAGCAAATCTTCTTCGGGTACAAACGCATTAACCACTTTACCAATCATCGGGGTCCGGCCCATGCCGCCGCCAACATATATTTTAAAACCAATCTCCCCGGCCGCATTTCTTATGGCCTGATAACCAATGTCATGAAACTGGATCGCGGCGCGGTCTTCATCAGCCCCGGTAAAGGCATATTTGAATTTACGGGGCAAATAAGCAAATTCAGGATGAAAGGTTGACCATTGACGTAAAATTTCCGCATAGGGGCGCGGGTCAACAACCTCATCCTGCGCTACTCCGGCAAGCTGGTCCGCACTGATATTACGAATACAATTGCCGCTGGTCTGAATGGCATGCATCTGCACCTTTGCCAAATCATCCAGGATATCCGGCACATCTTCAAGTTTTGGCCAGTTGAACTGCAAGTTTTGACGCGTGGTAACATGGGCATAGCCCCGGTCATATTTGGTGGCAATATGAGCCAACATGCGGAACTGTTCCGCAGACATCAAACCATAAGGCACCGCCACCCGGAGCATATAGGCATGAATTTGCAAATACAGCCCATTTTGCAGTCGCAATATACGGAATTCGTCTTCTTTCAAGTCACCTGAAAGCCGACGCTTTACCTGACTTCTGAATTGAGCAGCACGCTGTTCGACTATTTGCTGATCATTTTCATTATATTTATACATCTTTTTTAATCCACCCACTTCACTTTTCGAAGTAATCACATAAAATTTATGTGCATTAATATATTCTACACTTACTATATACGCTTTAATAAAGTAATTACAATATAGGGAGAGTTTTTTTATTACGATTTTAGTTTTCTTGGAACTTAAATATATATTTCACAGAAACGTCATATACTGACATTACCATCCTACCAATGAAATTCTAATTTATAATTCGGGAGAAACTGGTGAGACCATCCTCTTTTACATATCTTGCAATGACATTTACGGCTCTTATGGGCCAAGGACAGGCACAGGCTGCGGATCGGTTAGAGCTAGCCCCCCTCGCCGTCTATGACACTGGTATATTCAATAAGAGTGCCGCTGAGATCGTTGTTTATAACAAAACCAGCAAATTGTTTTATGTGGTGAATGGCGCGACGCCCTCTGTTGATGTATTTCGCCTGAACGGCAAGACAACAGAGCGCTTGCTCGCCTTATCTTTGGCCCCAAGTGAAGCACCGACCAGCGTCGCCACCTATGGCAAGCTGATTGCCGTCGCGGTTCATAATCCGGCACTGGATGGCCGACCCGGAAAAATCATACTCTTTAGCAACAACCATAAAAGAATTGCCGATTTTCCCGCTGGCTTCTTGCCGGATATGGTCAGCTTCTCCCCTGATGGAAAATATCTTCTGGTGGCTAACGAGGGTGAACCAGACAAGAACAGTGACCCGGAAGGTTCTCTTACCCTGATTATTATCAATAGTAAGAAACCCAATATGAGCATCATCAAGCAGATTGATTTCAAGGGCTTCAAAGCAAATGAGTTGAGAAAATCCGGTGTTCGCATTTCGCCCGGCAAAAGCTTTTCTCAGGACGTAGAGCCGGAATATATTGCTTTCTCCGCAGACAGCCGCCGGGCATGGGTCTCATTACAGGAAAATAATGCCCTTGCTGAGATCACGCTCAACAAAGCAGAGATCACACGCATTATGCCTTTGGGCTTGAAAGACCACAGCCTACCCGGACAGGGCATGGACCCCAATGACAATGACGGCATTAATATTATCTCCGTTCCGGTTATGGGCATGTATATGCCCGATGCCATTGCCGCGATGAACATCGGGGGTAAATCCTATATCCTGACAGCCAACGAAGGCGATGCCCGCGACGAAGACGTCAAAGCAAAGAAAGCTAAATTTGACAAGAATGCTCTGACAAAATCCCAGATCAAATCCCTTGGAAAATTACGTTTATCTTCAACAGATGGCGACACAGATCATGACGGCGACATTGATGTCCCTCATAGTTATGGCGCACGGTCCTTTTCCATATTCTCGGACAAAGGAAAACTGGTCTTCGACAGCGGTGACGATTTCGAACAGATTACGGCCGAAAGGCTTGGCGAATTCTTTAACAGCGACAATAAAAAAGCTGCCAGTGCCGACAAACGCAGCGATAACAAAGGCCCCGAGCCAGAAGGCATAACCGTTGGCACCGTGGGCGAGCGTACCTTTGCCTTTGTCACCTTGGAACGCGTTGGCGGCATTATGGTCTATGATGTCTCCGACCCCTATGCTCCGGTCTTTCAATCCTATTATGTCAGCCGCACTTTTGGCGCAGACATGGACTTTGACCTCATCGACGACCGTAAAAAAGCAGGTTTTCTGGGCCCTGAAGGAATATATTTTATTTCAGCAAAAGACAGCCCAACGAAAAAACCGCTACTCTTGGTTGCTAATGAAGTCAGCGGCAATGTCGAAATACTAGAAATTAACGGTTTGTAAAGAATTAAGGCCTAATCTAGGCAGTGTTAAACATTTTCC
>JAESPY010000274.1 GCA_016765435.1 Emcibacter sp. | reverse complement strand
TTAACGGTCTTTTGGTGGCGGCGATGGCATTTGCTTCCGCTCCCAAAAGGCCAAAGGCATTAGGAACACCTGGTTTTGAGGAAAAATCGTCCATTTCGTTATTCATCAGAATACCGGTGCCCGGGATGCTATGGCCGGAACCATAGGAAAAATTCAAAGTATAGGTATTGCTGACCGCATTGCCCCATTTATCCATGACCGAGAAATGTGTCGTGTCGGGGCTTTCATATTTCGGCGCGGCACCGGGCAGGATATCATTGGACGCGGTGATACAGCAGGCTTTAATCTTGCGCGCAAGTTTTTCCGCATAGGCCAGTGAGGTCAGTCCATTGACAGGAACATTCACATGGTCCGGGTCGCCGAGATATTTGCTGCGGTCCGCATAGGCCCGCTTCATAACTTCAACATAGTGATGCAGAGTTGCGGCGCTGTTAGGACCGAAATTTTTCAGGGGAAAATGATCCAGAATATTCAACATTTGAATAATATGCACCCCGCCGGAACTGGGGGGCGGCATGGAAACGACTTCATAACCGTTGAAATTTCCCGATACGGGTTTGCGTTCCACGACTCTATAATTGGCAAGGTCCTGTAAAGTAATCAAGCCTCCCCCCTGTTTCATCTCACGGACGATTTTTTGAGCAATATCACCCTCATAAAAAGCATCAGGGCCATGTTTTTGTATTTGACGCAGGGACCAGGCCAAATCATTTTGCACCAGAATTTCTCCCGCCTCATAAGGAGTGCAATCCGCCTTAAAATAAATAAGACAAGATGACTTCGTCCGTAAGTGCGGACGACTTTTTAAGGTTTTCGAGAGGTCATAACTAACCGTTATACCTTTTTCCGCCAATTGAATGGCCGGTTCAATCACGTCTGCCAATGACATGGTGCCATAAGTTTTTAGAGCATAGGATAATCCTGCTACCGTCCCGGGAACCCCAGCGGATAACAGGCTGAAACGGGCCATTTTCGGGTCCACATTGCCATCCTTGTCCAAAAACATATCCCGGTGTGCTGCTGCCGGAGCCATTTCCCGATAATCAAGAGCGATAGTTTTCCCTTTACTGTTTTCTCCCTTACCCGCCAAATGCACCAGCATAAAACCACCGCCACCAAGATTTCCGGCACGGGGTAAAGTAACGGCAAGAGCAAAACCGACCGCCACCGCCGCATCAACCGCATTGCCCCCAGCCTTCAATATATCTGATCCGACCTGACTGGCCAAAGCCCGTTGGCTAACCACCATGCCATTTGTTCCGATGACGGGATGATGTTGGCTGTCATAACGTATGATCGCTGTTTTATCTGCGGCCTGAGCCGAAAAGACTGAAAACCACAGGGCAATCAAACCGTTTGCGATAGACAATGACTTCTTATTCATTTAGCAACACTCTGTTTTTTAATATATCCTCTTCCCGTAGCCGTTTTTTCTGACGTAAAAAAACAAATATCAACAGAAAAATAGCCGGAATATACATCCATTTTGCCGACGGTTGTTCTGCCGGAATTTTAAGCCCTACCACCCGTAATCTTTCATCCAGTTCCGGATTATCCAGCGGTCCGCCAAAGCTGGCCTCGGCGTGACCATCTGGGGTGAACCGCTCAAGGCCAATGACTTTCATTCTGTCGAGGAAGGGGGCTTTTGACCCCAGATTTACCGACGATGTGGAATGCACTTCCTGACCATCAAAATCATGGCGAATCAAGATCAGTTGTAATAAACCGCCATCGGGCGTCTGCTCAACCTGTTGCCTTAATTCTGTCAGAGGGCGATCTTGCCACGGCGAAACTATTCGATCAATCCAGAATCCCGGTGCCAGAAGGGTAAAGGCGACAAAGCCCAAAATTGCGGTTTCCCATAATTTATTGCGGGTCAGAAAATAACCCTGTGTGAAAGCGGCAAAACACAATATGCCGACCACCGCCGTAACCACAACCAACAGGAAATGAACTGGGCCTGAAATGCCGATCATCAAGAGTTCAGGGTAAAATATAAATATGAAAGGCAGGATAATCATGCGTAGGCTATAACCGAATGCCTTGACCCCGGTTTTAATGGGATCACCCCCGGAAACCGCCGCCGCCGCAAAGGACGCCAGCCCGACCGGTGGCGTCACATCGGCCATGATGCCAAAGTAAAATACAAACAAATGCACGGCGATCAATTCAATCACCAGACCGTTTTGCGCGCCAAGCAATGTAATAACGGGCACCATCAAGCTGGAAACCACAATATAATTGGCCGTGGTTGGTAAGCCCATGCCAAGTATCAAACTGATTACTCCGGTGAAAAACAACATCAGGATCAGATTGCCACCGGACAGAACCTCAACAAAACCCGCCAGAACTTGTCCAACCCCAGTCAGAGAAACCGCGCCAACGATAATGCCTGCTGTGGCGGTTGCCAGACCAATACCAACCATATTCCGTGCGCCCGCAATCAGGGCTTCGGTAAAATCATTGCGGCTGTGGTTAAAATATTTCCGCAAAGCCCCCTCGCCGCGGAAGTGAGCTTTGAGGACCTTATGGGTCAACAGGATGAAAATCATTAACATGGACGCCCAGAAGGCCGACAGCCCCGGTGACAGACGTTCCACCATCAAACACCAGATCAACACCACCACTGGCAGGATGTAATATAACCCGCCTTTGACGATTTCTCCGGTCGGCGGCATATCCTCCAAATCCTGATCTTCGGGCAGGTCAGGGAAAGTCGCGCAATATTTCAGCAGAGCCCCATAGACACCGACCAACAACACTCCGACCACCCAACCGGACGCACTCCCGGCAATATTTTTAATCCAGCCCAAACCAAAATAGGTTCCATAAGACAGGACCACCAATGACAGAATTAACGTAGACCAGAGTTACATTTTCTGTAAAAATGTCATGCCATTATCCCGTTTGGGCGTACCCTCCATGCCTTTTTTAATGGCTTCCAGATGGACAATATAGACCAGCGCAATATAGGAAATCAGCGCGGGCAAAAATGCGTGTTTGATAACCTCTGTATAGGGAATGCCGACATATTCCACCATCAGGAAGGCTGCAGCCCCCATAACTGGCGGCATGATCTGGCCATTGACAGAAGAGGCGACCTCAACCGCTCCGGCTTCCTCGCGGGTAAAGCCCACTTTACGCATCAATGGCACGGTGAAGGTTCCCGTCGTGACCACATTGGCGATGGAAGAGCCAGAGATCAGCCCCGTCAAGCCGGACGCGATCACAGCGGCCTTGGCCGGGCCACCCCTTAAATGTCCCAGAAGCGAAAAAGCCACCCGGATGAAATAGCTGCCCGCCCCGGCTTTCTCCAGCAAGGCACCGAACAGGACAAACAAGAAAACAAAACTGACTGAGACGCCAAGCGCCACGCCGTAAACCCCTTCGGTCGTCAACCACAAGTGAGACATGGCCTTATGTAGGCTAGCCCCTTTCCAGCGCAAATCATCCGGCACCCAGCCACTGTTGCCAAAAAAGATATAACAGAGGAAAAACAAAGCGACACAAACCATGGGCAAGCCTAATACCCTGCGGGCGGCCTCTAGCAACAAGCAAATCCCGACAAGCCCCACGGCGAGGTCAAATCCGGTAAAAGCCCCAACCCGCATGGCAAGCGCTCCGTAATTCAGAAAAATATATAGCGCGCAATAGATGCCCACCCCGAAAAATATCCAGTCATAGATCGGAATTTTCAGCTGATTGGCTTTGGGCGATAAAGGATAGGCCATGAAGGCCATTGCAATAGCAAAGCCCAGATGGATGGCCCGTGCCTCGGTATCATTAAACAACATAAAACCGCTTATGCTATCCGGTAAAGTTGCCGCAAATATAAAGGGCAGAGGAGAAGCATAATATAGCTGAAACAGCGACCAGCATAAGGCGAGCAGGATCAGAAGTTTCCCCGAGGGGCCCGCCGGATGACGTCCACCATGTTCCAGATCATCTAATTCATGTGATATATCGTCCTGTATCTTGGTCATATCATCACTCGCCTTTTTCTGTCTTTAATATTTCCCGGTAATATCTTTCCGCTCCCGGATGCAGGGGAGCGACAAGTCCGGCAGAGGACATTTCTCGGATATTAAGCAACTGAAAAGCCGCATGAAGACGTTTGAAATTATCAAGGTTGCCGATCACCGCCTTGGTCACCTGATAGATAATTTCTTCATCCACTTGCGCCGATGTAAGAAAGACCGCCCGCATACCAAAGGTACTGACCTCTCCCTCTGTTCCCTTATACATCCCCGCCGGAATGGCCGCCCTGCTGTAATAGGGCGTTTCTGAGATCAGCTGATCTACCTCTGGTCCTGTCACCGGCACCACAATGGATTCACAACTGGTTGTGGCTTCCTTGATGGCGCCACTGGGATGACCAACGATATATATGATCGCGTCGAGCTTATTATCACACAGGGCCTGTGACTGTTCCGCGGCCTTTAATTCGGCAGCAATGGCAAAATCCTTTTCTGTCCAGCCCAATTTATGCATCAGGGCCTTGACGGTCTCCCGACTGCCGGAACCGGGGTTGCCAATATTAACTCTTTTGCCTCTCAGGTCGGCAAAAACCTTAATTCCACTGTCTTTGCGGGCTATAACGGTAAAGGGCTCAGGATGCAGCGAAAACAAGCTCCTCAGGTCTTTAAAAGCCCCCTCTTTTTCAAAAATACTACTGCCGTTCAGGGCATGATACTGCCAGTCTGACTGGCTGACACCGATATCAAGGTCCCCATTCCGTACCGCGCGCACGTTATAGATTGACCCCCCGGTTGCCTCCACCGAACACCGCAGGCCATGCTCGGCCCGGTGACGGTTGACCATGCGGCAAATGGCGGCCCCCGCCGGATAATATATGCCCGTAACACCGCCGGTTCCGATGGTGATAAAGCGATCACCACTCTCCTCACCACAAGCGGATAACGTAATAAACAACAAGCAAGCTATTAGATTCTTCATCATTCTATCCACCCCATAATTCTGGTGAGAGTTCATTAATATTACCCTGAATAATCTTCAGACCATGGACGCGGTCTTCTTTCATCCAGATTGGTCCATCCAGGTCAATGAAGGCCGCATCAGAGGCCAGCAACATGGCCGGGGCCATGGCAAGGGATGTGGACACCATACAGCCAACCATAATGTCAAACCCCATCGCCTGTGCCTGTTCCTTTAATTTTACAGCTTCTGTCATACCGCCCGTTTTATCAAGTTTAATATTTATCACCTGATATTTACCCTGCAAGGATTCCAAATCTTTCCGTGTATGACAGGACTCATCGGCACAAATGGGAATTTTACCGTTAAAATCGGTCAATGCGGCATCCTGCCCCGCCGCCAAAGGCTGCTCCAGCAGGGAAATA
>JAESPY010000273.1 GCA_016765435.1 Emcibacter sp. | reverse complement strand
GATCCAGAATCCATTGGACGGGAAGCTGCGGATAAAACCTTACGCCGTCTTGGGCCACGTAAAGTAAAAACCTGTCAGGTGCCGATCATATTTGATCCCCGCGTGTCCCGCACCCTGTTGGGTCATCTGGCCGGCGCCATTAACGGACAGGGCATTGCCAGAGGCACCAGTTTTCTGAAAGACAAAATGGACGCGGCGATTTTCAGCAAGGGCATTTCCATCATTGATGACCCCCATATCCGCCGTGGCCCCGCCTCCAAACCTTTTGACGGGGAAGGCTGCCGCAATGACCGACTGGATATCGTAAGTGACGGCATATTGAATTGCTGGACATTGGACAGCGCCAGTTCGCGCCAGTTGGAGCTTATTTCCAATGGCCGGGCCAGCCGGGGGACATCATCCCCGCCCTCACCTTCCTCCACCAATCTGTATATGGTCGCTGGCGAAATTTCCCCGGACGACCTGATCGGCGACATCAAATCCGGTTTCTATATCACCGACCTGATTGGCATGGGCGTCAATGGCATTACCGGGGATTACAGCCGGGGGGCCGGGGGCTTCTGGATCGAAGACGGAAAAATAACCTATCCGGTCAATGAAGTCACAATCGCCAGCAACCTCAAAGATATGTTCCTGAATATGACCGCTGCCGATGATCTGGTGATTAAATATGGCACCGATGCCCCCACGATCCGCATTGATGGCATGATGATCGCCGGAGCTTAAGCTCTTATCCCATTCATATGGGCCACAATCATCATCCCTAAATAAAGACCATAAAAAAAGGCCTGCCAGTTTCCCGGCAGGCCTTTAAAACTTATTTTCTCAATATTAGAAGCTTGCGCCGATTGAGAAGATTACAGCGGCATCAAAATTTCTGCCAGCCTGGTCTGTATCAACATATGAAATGCCGAAATCCAGGTTAGAATAACTTACGGACGCGCCAAGTGACCAATCCAGTTTCTTATCCCCGAATGCGCCATCTTCATAACCAAGATGAGCTTTCACTGTAACGGGTGTATCAGGAATAGCACCTTCAACATCTGTATAAAGATAGATGTTGTCTTCGTTGCCTGTACCGTCGTTTGAGAAGGCATAAGCCAAACCAACTGTTGCAGAGGCTATGCCAAGATCAACACCGACAGAAGCATAAGCTTCGAAATAATCTGTTTGTGCGGAATGATCGCCTGTTGGGAAAGCATAAAGCAAACCACCGATATCAAAGCTGATACCTTCGATTTCACCAGCATATCCGGCATACAGATCAACTTCAAGTTCACCATATGCATTGGATGATGCAAGGCTTGACGCCCATCCACCAACATAAAAACCACTTTCATGCGCATAATCAAGACCGCCCTGAAGTGCAAAGTCTTTATCAGACAATGACACACCACGGAAACGATAGTCGTTTACCATGGAAATATTTGCGCTAACTTCACCGCCAAGGAACCCTGATTCTTCGGCCTGTGCTGTTGTTGTCATCGCGGCTGCTGCAAAAGCGACAGACGCCATAAGAGTTGTTTTTAATATATTCACGTTTCTCTCCTTAAAAGATAGTAACCAGACAGGTCTTTGCCTGTCGAGCATTACAATTCACAAACTATGCCAGTTTTGTACTAATAAAAGGTTATTCTTATATTATCCTTTAAAACCAGTAAGTTCGAGCCACCTAATGGCTGGGAGAGCTTCTAGAAGAACAATTAGGCAAGACTAAGGCAGACGTGAAATATGCTAAAATATTTAGCAGAGCAGACAGGTGCCGCTTAAAAATCAGGCATAAAAAATCAGGCGACCCCACGATCCGCCCACTATACCCCATAGGGTGGCTCTGGATAATATTCCATATAATGCTGAACCTTGCGGGCAAAATCCGGCGTAAAAATCTGCCCAACCAACCACAACGCCATATCAATACCTGCCGATACCCCGGCCGACGTGACAATATTCCCATCCTGCACAAAACGGCTGTTGCCCACCACCTCGCTGGTCGGGCTGATCTGTGCCAGATAATCGAGGCAACTATGATGGGACGTGCATTTTTTACCCTTGAGCAATCCGGCCTGCCCATAAACAAGAGAGCCAGAACAAACGCTCGTCACCCATGTGGCCTTTGCCGCCACCTGTTTCAAAACATCCAGCACCGCCTGATCCGCCAACAGGGCGCGGCTGCCTTCGCCACCGGGCAGCAACATCAAGTCATATTGGCTGTCCCCGGTCAATGCATTGGGCACAATCAGCTGCAAGCCTTTTTTAGCGATAACCCTTTCACCAGAAAGAGATGTCATCTCACAGGTCAATAGCCCCTCTGGCCTGTCAACGGACAATTCCGCCGCAACCCGAAAGACTTCCCACGGCCCAATGGCGTCCAGTTCCTCAAAATCATCAAATAATATAATGCCGATAGAAAACATGTCTTTTCTCCTCTAGCCCTTGTGCGCGGTCCGCTATTACTTTCCCAACACCAAAGCCGGGTTCAGCCGTTCCTTATACCAATTCAAGCCCCAATGCAGATGCGGTCCGGTAGCACGCCCCGTGGCCCCGACGGTGCCAATCTGATCGCCTTGTGTAAGCTGTTGCCCCGTACGCACACTCACCGTATCCATATGAGCAAAAACTGTGCTGACCCCGAACCCGTGATCGATAATCACCGTATTGCCGGTATAATAAAGGTTGGACAGCATGGTCACAACACCGCCCAGAGGAGCCTTGATCGCTGTCCCTTTTGGGGCGGCAATATCCATCCCCGTATGCGGGCTTTTCGGCGTGCCGTTCAAAATCCTGTGATTGCCAAAATTACCGCTGATCCGGCCCCGCACCGGCCAGATAAACGCCGCCCGGAAATCATCCCGGTCACTGTCGATGGCACGGGCCTTTTTTACCCGCGCTGAATCTGCTCTAATCCGCTGAAGCACCTCGGCTGGCGGCGCGACCATTTTCGGCGGCAGGCCGTCAATATGCTCAACATCATATTTTTTCTTCTTAACCATCAGCCTCTGGGGATGCACAACGCCATCCGGTCCGATAAGTTTCATTTTGACCATTCCGGCCTGTTTCCAGTTCAAGCCGAACGCAAAATTACCTTCTGGGGATATTTTTAACTTTCTATCCCCCAGCCAGACCGCACTGCCCGGGGCGACCTTACCCACATAAAAGCCCCCTTGAATAAGATCATCAGGCAAGCCAAGCAGGTTTTTAGCCTGTACAATCCCCACCATAAAAAACAAAATCAATGAACAGATAATCACTCTCATAATAATGTCCCTTGCCGATCTTCGTTTTTCTTAATCTTTTTCTTAGGCGGTGTTTTCTTTCTGGGCGAAGCCGCCGTCACCATAGCCGTCACATGACCATCGCTAAATTCCATATCAAGACCATCACCGGACGCCAGCGCCGCCGCCTGTGTCACCGCCCGGCCCCGATCATCTCGAATCACGGCGAAACCCCGGTCCAATACCCGTTTATAATTCAGGCTGTCAAACAGACGGTACGCGCCTTCAAATTTATGACTGGCCTGCTGTAAATTCTGCGTAGTCGTCCGGTTCAGGCGTCCCGCAAGCTGTTCTATTCTTTCCTGCCCCTGTGCAATATCCCGGCGCAGAAAATCAGGCCGCAATGGAACCCCGTCTAGCTTCTCCTGACGCCGTTCCACCAAAAGCAGCAACGCTCTGGGTAATTGTCTGGACAGTTGTTGAGTTTTCTCCTGCCCCCGTTCAATGTCTCGGCGCAAAAAATCAGGCCGCAACAGTCGGCGAACCCCCTCAAGCTTCTCCTGACGCCGTTCCACCAAAAGCTGCAATGCCCTGGGTAATTGTCTGGACAGTTGTTGCGTTTTCTCCTGCCCCCGTTCAATGTCTCGCCGTAACAGATCAGGCCGCAACAATCGACCAACTCCCTCCAGCTTCATCTGCCGCCGTTCCGCCAAAAGCCTGAGCGCCCTAGGCAACCGTTCGGACAGGTCATCAAAACGCTGTCGGCCCAGCGCCAGCATATCCGATGGTTTGGGCAAGCCCCGGCTCAATCCTTCCAGCCGCTGTGCTTTATCCTGTAGCGATCGGCGCAAAGACATATGCAGCCGATTATCAAAATCCCGCAGCGTATAAATCAGATCATCCCGCACGGGGACCGCATATTCCGCCGCCGCTGTCGGCGTTGGCGCCCGCACATCGGAGGCATAATCAATCAGTGTCGTATCCGTTTCATGGCCCACCGCCGAAATCAGCGGAATATCGCTGTCGGCCACCGCCCGGACCACCACTTCTTCGTTAAAAGACCAGAGATCTTCCAGACTGCCGCCCCCCCGCGCCACGATCAGCAAATCCGGTCGCGGAATCGCCCCGTCCGCATCGATGCTGTTAAAGCCCCGGATCGCCCCGGCCACCTGTTCAGCGGCCCCATCCCCCTGCACCAATACTGG
>JAESPY010000272.1 GCA_016765435.1 Emcibacter sp. | reverse complement strand
TTCCCCCGCCCATAAAAGACGCGATCCGAGCTTTGGCGTCTGACAGCTATCGGGCAGGATGACCACGGGTGCCTGAAGCCCTTTGGCCCCGTGGACGGTCATGATACGGACCTGAGACTGGCCCTGCTCCATATCGCGTTTGATTTCCACATTGCCCCGCTGCACCCAGCTCAGAAAGCCCTGAAGCGAGGAAATATTATTGACCTCATACCCCATGGCCAGTTGCAGAAATTCATCAATAGGGTCGTTGGCTTCCTCGCCCAGTCGGCCCAAGAGTTTTTGCCGTCCGCCAAGGGTCGTCAGCAAATGATTGTAAAATTCAAACGGCGGCGCGGTATCGGCAAAATTCGTACAGGCCACCAGCAAATCATGGGCGCGTTTGAAAATTTCCCGTTCATCCTTACGCCGCAATAACGCCGCCCACAGGCTGCCCCGACGCTCAAAGGCCAGATCATACAGATCTTCTTCCGAAAACCCGATGAAAGGGCTTTTCAACACCACCGCCAAGGTCAGATCATCCCCCGGCAGCAGAACAAAATTCCCCACCGCCATCAAGTCCATGACCGCGATCTGTTCACTGAGCAGCATCTTGTCCTGCCCGGCGACCGGGATGTCCCGTGCTTTTAATGCCCGGATCATATAATCGTCAAATTTAGTCCGCCGCCGCACAAGGATCATAATATCACCGGGAGTCATAGACCGCCCTTGGGACACCAAAATCTCTCCCGTATCCAGCCAGTTTTTAATGCGGTCAGCAATCCTGATGGCCAGTTTCATCTCCGGCGATGTGGCGGGTTGCTGAACCACAGGCGGCTGCCAGTCATCGGTTTCTGGTAACGGCTCTGCTTTCTCTGTGGGCCACAGCTCCATCAGACCTGCCTGCCCCGTGCGCGAAGGCCTGTGGAAAATCTCTTCCTCACTGAACGACAGGGCGATGCGGTGATTGTCCGCCAGAAAAACCCGGTCCACCACATTCAACACCGCCGCTGTGGAGCGAAAGGACAGGGCCAGATTAACATTGTGGAAGCCATGCTTCGCGTCCGCCGATTTCTTCTGAAAAAGACGGCGATTGGCGACAAATTCTTTCGGGTCCGCCCGCTGAAAGCTATAGATAGATTGTTTAACATCCCCCACGGCAAAGATTGTCCGGGGCCGGTCCGAGCGACCTTCGCCGACAAAAAATTCATTGGCGAGGGTTTTAATCACCTGCCATTGTTCCGGGTTGGTATCCTGTGCCTCATCAATCAGAATATGATCAATACCGCCGTCCAATTTATAAAGTATCCAGTCGGCAATGCCGGGACGACCAATCAGGGCGGTAACTTTCAGGATCAAATCATCATAATCCATAACCGCGTGACGTTTTTTACTGTCACCGAACGCCGCCATCATAGCCGCGCCGATGGTCAGCAATGCCGCACTATTTTCCAGCAAAGTCAGCAATTTCAGCTTTTCCTCGGTCGCCTGAATCCGCAGGGCTTCCTGTGCCATCGCCTCAAATTCTCCCGGATGGGCGGTCGCCATTTTATCGGGCATCAATTTTTTGCGGATGTCTCCCCCCTTGGTCAGGAAGGCGGTTTTATAATCGGCAAAATCAGATATACGAACCTCTGGTGTGGACAGCCAATGGGCCATCTTCTGTCCGGTCTTCTGATTTGTCGCACTGCCCGTCAGCAGAACTTCGACCGCAGCGCGCAATCCGGCCCCGTCAAAATTTCCCCCCTCACAAGCCCCGTCAATAATCCCGGCCTGTGTATCCGAAGGTTTTAGGCCCAGCATTCTTTTCATGGCCAATATAGCCTGCTCCACCAGACTGAAACGGCTCATCATCTGTTCCAGACCACTGCGCTGACCAATCAGCTCCCGGATCAGGTCAGCAAAGGTATTTTCCGTCACCTTGCGGGAAATATGAGCCAGCGCACGGGCAAGGCCGGGATTGATATCCACCACGGCCTCGGTCAGAACCGCGTCCCGTGCGCGGGTCAGATGCTCCAACGTTGTGCGCTCATCCATGACCTGAAAATGGGGGGCGATTTCCGCTTCCAGTGGGAAACGACCCAACAGGGACTGGCAAAAGGAATGGATGGTCTGAATTTTAAGGCCGCCCGGCACGTCCAGCACACGGGCAAAAAGTTTACGGGCATGATCCTGCTGATCTTCCGAGGGGAATTCCCCAGTCAGATTCTGAATTTCCGCACAGAGCAATTGCTGATCACATACCACCCATTGCCCAAGGCGTTTATTGATACGGTTGGCCATTTCCGCCGCCGCCGCCTTGGTAAAGGTCAGGCATAATATCCGTTCCGGCGCGGTATTCATCAATAATATTCTAAGTACCCGGTTGGTCAGGACAAAAGTCTTACCCGTCCCCGCAGAAGCCGCCACCCATACGGATGACAACGGATCGGAAGCCTGTTTCTGTTCAAGGGTCGGAGCCGTCATGACGTCTCCTCCCCTTTTAAGACCGGATCAACATCGCCCAGATCATTGCCCTGCCATTCTTTCGTCCGCGCCAGATGGTCATATTCGCCATAGCCCAGATTATCAGGCCGTGGATTATTCAGATACGGCGTATCCACCAGATCAAAAGTTGTCACCAATCGCACCAGACCATCAAAGGACGCCTTGATTACCTCTGTCACATCCATCTTTGACCGTGATTTCACATTGAACGTTGTGATCTTGGCCACATCCTCGCCGCCTTTAAGCTGCCAATAGGACAGATCGCTGACGGGTCCGGCGGAAAGCCCCTTGAAATTACCGCCCTCTGCCATCAGGCCTTCCAACGGCAATTGCGGCGCATACCCGGCATAGAGCGCACGGGCCGTCGGGCTTTGTCCGGTTTTATAATCAATGATGCTATAGCTGCCATCCGCCAACAGATCAATCCGGTCGGCCTTGGCAGTCAGAGTAAAAAGCCCCCCGGGCAGATCAAAATCCTTCTTCGCGGTGATTTCCGTCGCCACGGTCTTTGAAGTTTGCCGCCGGGTCTTCTCCTCTGCCACGAACCATTCCGCCACATGAATGAAGCGGGGCCACCAGAAAGCCCTGACCTGTGGCCGGTCCAGATAATTCTCAAACCTGACACGGCCAAATTCAATCAGTCGCGCCGTGGCATCGGGCGGTAACTTATCGGCATAGGCAGTCATAAAATCATCCAGTGCATCATGAATGATCGTACCTTTATCCGCCGCGCCAGGGTCCGCATCCAACGGGTCCAGCGTTTTGAAATTCAGGATATACCGCGCATAAATGCTATAGGGGTCCTGCATCCATTTCTCAATCCGGGTGACGGATAATTCCCGGGGACGCACGGCGACCGGAGGTTTGGGTTTAGGCGGATCAATGACCTGTTTATGGGCCGGGGCATCCAACGCGCGGTACCAGTCAAGCCATTGGGACACATTCGTTATTTCCGCGATTTCGGGAGCGATGGCGTCCATACGGCTTAACCAGCGGGATTTTACCGTTGGCGTGCCATCAACCTTTTTCGACCGGGTTAAAACCACTTGCGCGGCGGAGGCGGCCTGAATAAAGTCATGGGCGCTGAGGCCGATTTTGCGCTCCAGTGACGGCAGGCCGAAATCATGACGCATGGGGCGGCTCATCCACGGATCGGGCAAAGGTTCCGGCGGC
>JAESPY010000271.1 GCA_016765435.1 Emcibacter sp. | reverse complement strand
TCGGGGTCCGGCTCCGTAGATGGGTTAGCTTTCACGGCATCTGTATTAATGTGGCTCCTGACCTAGAGCATTATAATGGCATTGTCCCCTGTGGCATTGCGGCCCATGGCGTAACATCATTAACCGATCTGGGACTATCCGTGACCATGGCTGAACTGGATGAGGTTCTAGAACGCATTTGGCAAAATATTTTTGAGGAATAAATACGTGATTCTGTTACGACACATGCATTTCCTGTTGCTCCCGTTTGTTTTGCTGCTTACTGGCTGCTCATGGTCCGTCGATACCGACCTTGCCGAACTCTCTGTCGCGGAATTCCACGAACGTTATAACCGTGGTAGCTATGATACGATTTACGCCAATGCCAGTCCTGATTTTCAGAGTTTTGTCAAAACCGATAAATTCATTCATCTGCTTGAAAAACTCCACGGCGGACTTGGGCAGTATAAAAGCTCGAGCCTGATTAACTGGTCAGCGAAATCGACGCTTCAGCAAGGCATAATCATTACGCTGATTTATAATACGGTTTATGAAAATGATGCCACGGCAAAAGAAACCTTCAGTTTCAAGGTCAATGACGGTTTGGCGCAGCTTTATAACTTTAATGTCTCATCAGCGGTTTTGGCTAAGAAAAAACCATCCCGTATGACTGATATTTAAGACCGTCTCTTTTCAATATCCACGGTAGGTTTCTGGGTGAAACCTTTTGGGGTGATTCCCATGGCTTCTTGTATTTCAATATCCCGGACAAGAGCCAGTCGCGGCCCCTTCCGGCAATATTCAATCATGCGGTCTACATCTTGTTCTGGTCCGACAACCAAGGCTTCTACTGTGCCATCTGCACGGTTACGAACCCAACCATCAAGTCCGATCATATTGGCCTGCTCTACGGTCCAGCCCCGAAACCATACTCCCTGC
This sequence comes from Emcibacter sp., assembly GCA_016765435.1. Taxonomy (GTDB): domain Bacteria; phylum Pseudomonadota; class Alphaproteobacteria; order Sphingomonadales; family Emcibacteraceae; genus Paremcibacter. The sequence goes on along the minus strand of JAESPY010000271.1, from coordinate 2,715 downwards.
ACCCGTCCGGATATGATTAACCGGACGGCTTTATGGCCTTCTTCAAGCATTATTCAAATTCAACAATCACTTCATCAACCGCAAGACTCTCCCCGGCTTTAGCAGATACTTTCTTGATAACCGCGTCTTTTTCCGCCCGCAGGATATTTTCCATTTTCATGGCCTCTACCACACAGATGACCTGCCCGGCCTTAACCTCATCGCCCTCTTCCACATCAATGGAAACAATAAGACCCGGCATAGGACATAACAAAAAGGCAGACATGTCCGGCGGCATTTTTTCCGGCATAAGTTTCGCCAATTCGGATTCTCTTGGTGTGCGGACAAAAACCTTTTCGGTCGCCCCGTTATGACTCAGCAGATAGCCATCCAGCAGCTTATCCACCTCAACACAAACTTCTTCACCATTGACTGTTGCCTCAAACATATTTTTGCCCGGTAGCCAGTCGCTGACGACCTCAAGCGTTTCTCCATTGCACAGAACCGTACAGCCGTCTTCGGTCGCAAAGAAGGAAGATGTATAATTCTCTCCCCCAAGCGTAATGACCCATTTATCTTTATAATCCGGGGCATCCTCATTCATTTTACCTGAAATATGAGACTGACGGCCCATTTCAAAGGAATGAACAGTTTGCGCCACCGCCAGCATGACCTTTTTGGTTTCCGGCCTCAACGACCCGCCATTAAACCCGTCTGGATATTCTTCAGCAATATAATTGGTCGTGATGTCACCGGATTGAAAACGCTCACTGTTCAACACATCGGCAAGAAAGGCAATATTATTACCTAGGCCTCTAATGTAATAGCGATCAAGGGCCTTACGCATATGCAAGATGGCCTCATCCCTGTCTTCACCGTAGGTGACAAGCTTCGCAATCATCGGATCGTAATACATGCTGATTTCAGAGCCCTCGTAAATGCCGGTATCAACCCGGACATTCTCGGTTTCCTCTGGCGGTGAATATTTGACCACACGTCCAATAGAAGGTAAAAATCCGCGCAAAGGGTCTTCAGCATACACCCGCGTTTCCATAGCCCAGCCTTTAAGTTTAATGTCTTCCTGTGTCATAGATAGCTTTTCACCGTAAGCCACCAAGATCATTTGTTCGACCAGATCAATGCCAGTGATAAATTCCGTCACCGGATGCTCGACCTGTAACCGGGTATTCATTTCAAGAAAATAAAAGTTTCGGTTTTTATCGACAATAAATTCTACAGAACCGGCGGATTGATAATCCACTTCTTTCGACAGCGCGACAGATTGCTCGCCCATTTTCTTTCTGGTGGCTTCATCAAGGAAGGGACTCGGCGCTTCTTCAATAACTTTCTGATGGCGGCGTTGAATGGAACATTCCCGTTCGCCCAGATAAATTACATTGCCATGACTGTCACCCAAAACCTGAATTTCAATATGACGCGGTTGCTCAATGAATTTTTCAATGAAAATCCGGTCATCGCCAAAGCTTGAAATGGCCTCATTGGTGGCAGAGGTAAAGCCTTCTCTGGCTTCCACATCATTATAGGCGACCCGCATTCCTTTGCCGCCGCCCCCAGCGGAAGCCTTAATCATCACCGGATAACCAATTTCGCCAGAAATTTTTACGGCATGAGCGGAATCTTTAATGATCTCCGTACTGCCCGGAACAGTATTCACGCCCGCTTTTGCAGCGAACTTCTTGGATTCGATTTTATCACCCATCACGCCAATGGCTCTAACCTCTGGCCCGATGAAGGCAATGCCTTCGGCTTTCAGTTTCTCACAAAAGCTCGCATTCTCGGACAGGAAACCATAACCGGGATGAATGGCTTCAGCCCCGGTTTCTTTTGCTGCGGCGATGATCTTTTCGGCAACCAGATAACTTTCCGACGCGGGAGAAGCCCCGATATGGACCTTTTCATCGGCCATAATAACATGCAATGCATCCGCATCAGCATCGGAATAAACCGCAACGGTTTTAATCCCCATTTTTCGGGCTGTCTTGATAACACGGCAGGCAATTTCACCACGGTTGGCAATCAGAATTTTTGAAAACATAATTTTGCTCTTTTCAGTCGCTTATAGCGGTATATTATCGTGTTTTTTCCAAGGATTGCTGATCTCTTTATTTTTCAGCATACGAAGTCCCCGGGCAATTCTGCGACGGGATGCATGGGGCATGATGATATCATCAATATAGCCCCTGCCCGCTGCCACAAACGGATTGGCAAATTTATCCGAATATTCCTGTGTCCGTGCCGCAATCTTTTCATCGTCGCCAATATCGGCCCGGAAAATAATCTCCACGGCCCCTTTGGCACCCATAACGGCAATTTCTGCCGTGGGCCATGCAAAGTTCAAGTCCCCCCGAAGATGTTTCGAAGCCATCACATCATATGCCCCGCCGTAAGCTTTACGGGTAATGATAGTGATTTTAGGGACGGTTGCTTCACCATAAGCAAACAAAAGCTTGGCACCCTGTTTGATGATGCCGTTATATTCCTGTTGCGTACCCGGCAGGAAGCCTGGCACATCAACAAATGTTACAATCGGAATATTAAAACAGTCGCAGAAACGCACAAAACGCGCCGCCTTACGAGAGCTGTTAATATCCAGACATCCGGCCAAAACCATGGGCTGATTGGCGACAAAACCGACGGTCTGTCCCTCGATCCGGCCAAAACCGGTTGTGATATTTTTGGCATAATCTGGCTGTATTTCGTAAAAATCCCCCTCGT
>JAESPY010000270.1 GCA_016765435.1 Emcibacter sp. | reverse complement strand
GGCTATAGGTCAGCGTGCCTTTGTTTTTTGAGATCAGTTTAAGCCATTGCAGGGGTCTGCGGGCAAAAGCCTCGGTCGCCAGATAATCTGTTGTGACTTGATTGGCAATCGGGGACAGCAAGGTGCCGACCAATCCCATGTCATGATAGAAGGGCAACCAAGAGACAACCCGGTCGTTTTCATTAAGTTGCATGCCTTCGCCGCCGATACCATAACAGTTGGCCAGCAGGGACTTATGGGTGACGGCAACGCCGTGAGGAAAACGCGTGCTGCCCGATGAATATTGCAGATAGGCCAAATCTTCCGGTTCTGCTTCAGGAAGGTCGATATTTTCAATTTCCTTGAGCGATGCCTGTGCCTCGAAAGTGGTGGAGGTGCCGACAAACTGCATTTTTTTCAGGCCTGATGTGGCCTCATCAAGCAATGGCAACATATAGGATGCGGAGACAGCCACAGAGGCCCCGCAGCTTTTCATTTGCTGGTTCAACTGACTGGTATAACCTTCGCGTCCGCCAAATGATGTGGGCAGGGGCAGAGGAACCGGCAGCAATCCGGCATATTGGCAACCGATAAAATAGCAGACAAATTCATCACTGGTTTCGGCTATCAAGGCAACGCGGGAGCCTCTTTTAATGCCAAAATGGATGAAACGTTGCCCGATTTCCCGGGCTTTTTTCTGAATTTCAGCAAAACTGATACTTGTTTCAAGTTCCCCACGCGGCGAATAAAAATTCAGGCCTCTAATGCCTTTGGCGGCATATTCAATGGCTTCCAGAAGGGTGCCAAAATTGGCAAGCCTGCGGGGAAGGGTCGGATCTTGTGTTGGAATTGGGTCACTCATGTATATTCAAAATCACTCACATTTTCCTGTGGAAAGATCCACCACTCAGTCAGGAAGTTCCTAGTGTTTTGGGCGTTCCTGTCACATTAATTTCACCTTCGATACATTTAGTTGCTCTGTATCGCAAGATATTTATTTTAAAATCATCATAAAACCGGGCCATTTTATAGATTGTTGGCCAACTTTCCAACCTATTTTTTATTTGTTGTTTTGGGGGCCGGGGAAAGAGCTATGTTAAGCCTTGGGATCGTTTGCGTCTCTCTGCCAAATATATCCCGGTAAATATGAATATAATAGAGATCAAATAGGTCACTTTCAAAGGCTCGTCCAGCCATATATATCCCGCCGCCATGCCCACCAGAGGGATCAGATAGGTATTGTAAGACACAAAAGTCGCCCCGGCCATATGGGTGAGATGAAACAGGATCAAAGACCCGATTCCCGTTGCGAATATCCCCAGAATAAGGACCGAATATATGGCTTCCGGTGTGGGGCTGAGTGTCCAGGGCTTCTCGAAAAACAGGGCCAGAGGAATGGTAATCAGGGTAGCGCTGATTAGCATGGCGGATGTGGTGCTCAGGGGGTCTTTGTTTTTAAGTCTTTTGATCAGAACCCCGGCCAAGGCATAAAAGAAAGAGGTTGCGACCAGTCCGCACAGGGCAAGATACATGACAGATGAATTGCCCATTTCGACGATCGTTCCATAAAAAAGGCTTGCCACACCCACAATACCAAAGAGTATGCCGATCAGTTTGTTGCTACTGAATTTCTCATCATGGGTCATATAATGCGCAAGGGTAATGGTAAAGAGAGGCGACAGAGACATACATATGGCGGCCAGAGAGCTATGGACATATTGCATGCTCCAATTAACCAGAAAAAACGGTATGACGGTGCCTGATATGCCAACAAGGCTACAATGAAACCATTCGGAGCCTGAACGCGGAAGCTTTATCTTCATTTTTAGGCAGATCAGGGTGACGACGATGGCTCCCATGCCGATCCGTCCGGCGGCAATGGTCAGGGGCGGCAGGCTCCCCAGAGAAATTTTGACAAACAGGAACGCACTGCCCCAAAAAAAGGCGATCAGAAGCAGATAAATAAAATGACTAGGGGCTCTGTTATCGGTCATCGGGGTCTGATACTATCGATGTTATGAATAAAGGAAAGTCAAAAAAACGTGCATTGACACGGGATTATCTGGTGCGAGCAACCTATAACTACCTGCAAAGATTTGCAACCACGGAAAAAAACCTTGCGCAAGTGCTGGACCGGAAAGTCAGACGGCGTTTGTCAGAAGCGGGGACAGAGGCGGATTATCAAGCGGACGAGGGGGAGCAATATGCGCAGGCGCAGGAATGGATAGAAGATATTGTGCAAAAAGCGGTTCAGCAGAATCTAGTCAATGACCGTCAGTATGCCGCCGCCCGTGCTATGTCGCTGGCCCGCAGTGGCAATGCAAAAAGCATGATCGCTCAAAAATTACAGGCCAAAGGAGTTTCGTCGGACACAGTGGCGGAGGTGATGCAGGAATTGACGGAACAGCATCACGATATGGATTTGTCGGCGGCGGTAAAATATGCCCGGAAAAGACGATTCGGTGCTTTCAGCAGCCGCCATGATGGCAGGGAGGTCGTGGAAAAGGAATTGGCCAGCATGTGCCGGGCAGGATTTTCTTATGGTCTTGCCAGTAAAGTCTTGAAAATGACAACGGAGGAACTGGAAGATATATTGTATCAGGCCAAATTTTAAGAGTCTCTTTTAAGTAAATTCTGAAATTGAATCAGCAGTTCAGAAAGTTTTGCATGGTTCTCCCGGCCCAGACCTTTAATCAACATATCTTCCAGCTTTTGAATCTCACCAGTATATTTTTTGATGAAATCTTCGCCTTTGGGTGTGATGGCCATTGTTTTTGAACGTCTGTCATGGCGCGCCGGTATTCTTTGGATCAAGCCATTGTTGTCAAAATGCTTGAGGATGGGGACCAGCGAAGAGCGATCAAGCCCCGCGGCTTCGGCAATGCGGCTTTGGCTCTGTCCCGGGTTATGGGCGATCAGGACCAGAATGGTGAAATGTCCCGGCAGAATACGCCCTTCCAGCACTCTCAGAAAAGTCTGACTTGCCAGAGTCTGTGCTTTGCGTAGTTCCAGGCCGACCATCCTGTCCAACATGCCATAACTCAGATCATTATTCGTCATATTATTACCTTGGTTGTTTAAATAAAATAAGTTAAATCATAGTGTTACATAAAGTTGTTTGATATCAAACAAAATTCTGATAAGATTGCTTCTTACCAATGAAATATTCATAGATCAACAAGGATTGATATGACGTCACAGGTTAGCGCAAAAGCCTCGACGGTGTCTGAAAAGACATCCGATCGTGAGAATTATTTTGATAATCGCCGGGAAATTGATGATCTGACCGGATTTGAGGTGTTGGAGACATTCGAGAAATTTAGCCAGCGGGACGATGTTTTCTGCCGGGCTTTATGGGATGGTGATGTCACCAGTAAAAAGGTCGAGGATTTTTACAAGGGCTATTTTATGCCCAATGCCAAGGCCCGAAAATCCGATGGGTTTAGCCAACGGGATTACGCCCTGCGCAATGCGGCATGGCATGTCTGTAATGTGTTTCGCGAACAGAAAGAAGGCCGCCGGGAAGGCTTTCATGATCATTTCACCACCCATGATGAAGGCTGGCATGAGCCTTTTACTTTTGAGTCCCCGCAACAGGCCACTGATGATATCAGGAAGGTTGCCGCCTTTGCCGGGGCGGATCTTGTGGGAATTTGTGCCTATGACGAACGCTGGATGTATGACGGTATATATGACACCAAGGGCAAATCGAAACCGCTTGATATCCCGACGGATCTGCCCAATGTCATTGTGACGGGAGAATCCATGGACAAGGAGCTGACAGCGACGGTGCCGTCCGCTTTGGCCGGGTCGGCCACGGGCATGGGCTATACCAATGACTGTGTGACGTTGCTGACCATGGCGCAATATATCCGAAATTTGGGCTACCGGGCCTATGCCACCATGAATGACAG
>JAESPY010000269.1 GCA_016765435.1 Emcibacter sp. | reverse complement strand
GGTATGAATGAGGGCGTCATTGGTGATAAAAACCTGTCCGCCACTGCCGCCAGCAGCACCACTGCCGCCCTGACCAACAATTCCCCAGCCGTCGCCGCCGCCGCCGCCAGCGCCGCCGACACTTAAGCCGTAGATGCCATGAGAATTACTACCGTCGGTTTCTATGGCGCCACTATTGTTGATGGTAACGGTGCCGCCACTACGGGCGTTACCGCCAGAGCCACTGGCCGCAAAAAGAATGCCATCGCCGCCGGTGCCGCCCTTGCCACTGCGGCTGACCACCGTAATGCCATTGCCGGAATTTGTTGTGGTCTTGACTGTGGTCGCATTATTTAAGGTTATGGTTCCGCCATTGCCGCCGTCGCCCCCACGATAGGCGCTGATATTGCCGTATGAATCCCCGCCGGAGCCGCCATTGCCGCCCGTACTGGTGACATGAATGCCATCTTGCCCGCCGCCGTTTGCGGTTATGCCCCCGTGGGACGTTGCCACAGTACGGTTCACAGTTGGACCCGTGCCGCCATTCTTGCCGTTTGAACCTTTTTTGCCAATCGTCGCACAGCCGATGGCCGGAATACAGATTTCCAGACCATAAGCATCCTTGCCACCCGCGCCATTGGAGCCTGTTGAATTTTCATTTATCGGTCCTGATCCTGCGGGATTCGGTGTAAAATCCGTTCCTGCGGGTTCGCCTTCGGCCCCAGGCGGGACCGTGTTAAATCCTCCGCTTTGGTCATCAACGATATCCATAGCGTCCGGTGCGACAGCAGGGTTCGCCCCGATGTCCGTGGTTAAGTTAACCTTCACTGATTCTACCAGGCCTGTTGTGCCGTTCACCGTGGTTTCAACGACTTGATATACATTGGTATCGGCGGGGTCTGTTGATCGATAGGTGCCGCCAACATTGGTCACTGTAAAAAGAAGAATTCCTGTGGAGGTCACAGCATAAATTACCTGACCGTTAGCATCTTCAATCAAAGCTACAACAGTTTCATCAATACCTGTTACCGGATTGGTGACGCTATCCCCAACAATCGTGGCGGGGGTCGCGGCGGCAAAAGTCAGCGCAATTGTTAAGTATCCGCTGGAGGCCTGTGCGGTGCCAAGAAGCCCCATCGTTGCGGGTAAGGACAGGCAAGTTGCCAGTAAAATTGATTTATAGGGTAAGCCGCCAGAGAATCGCCCCGAATTTTGAAAAGAATGACGACTTTGCATCGGGAGTGCATCACATCCGGTTACGGTTGTTGATTTTTTCATTTTTTCTGCCTCTGGCGAGGAGGTTCGGCAGGTTCATAATTATTGTCTAAAACAACAGGAATTCCGTGTGAATTCTTATGAGCCTGATGGACTAAATATGTCAATTTTTAGGATAAAAAAGACGCTATCAAGGCTTAAACCCCTATCACATTTTTATAGTTAATTTAGCCTAGGTGTTAACTCTTTGTTAATACACTACTAAATTAAAAATAGGGAATCAATTATTTTATTGATTAAATTAAAGAGGAAATTTTTAGATTTGGATGTTTTATCCTTATAAATTTGCATGGTAGGCAAGCCTTTGAGAAATTTAAATTAAGATTTTAGTGAGCCGGAAAAATATTTATTTGGTCATAATATTTATCCGGTATAAAGGCTTCTTCGCAGGATATTTTAGGTCGTATCAACATCATTGAATGTCAATGCGACTTCGTGCTTTTAAGGGGTTGATTACGGGGTAGTATAGCCGCTCTACTTATGTTTATTGCGGATAAACGGGGAGATATCATGCCCGTTTGACGGGGCGATTTCGGGAAATGTAAAGCGCCTTATTATGGTGTTTCAAGCAGGTTTTTGATGGAAAAAAGTGATTTGAGAATAGCCTCGGAAAGCTGGTCGATTTCATCTTGGCCCATGGGGGTCGATAGCGTTAATGCTCCGGTATGGATCATCATGATCCCATTATCATAAAGGGCATCAATCAAGGCGCTCAATGCTTTTTTCTCCTTATCGGTCGGGTGGGTCTCTCGGTAGTTTCGCGGGGCTTGGGCTTTCAGGTGAATGCGGAATAAAGACCCGGTTCCCGTGACGCAAGCGGGAACGTCGGCTATTTTTATGACTTCCAACAGGCTATCTCTGGCGTAATCACCCAATTTATTCAGGCGGCGAACGGCCTGTTCATCGAACAGTTCCATGGCCACGCGCCCGGCTGCCATGGTGACTGGATTGGCGGAAAATGTGCCGGAATGGGGCAGGCGTCCATTAACGAAAACCTCCATGACCGGGTTACGACCCGCCAGTGCCCCGACCGGAAAACCCCCGCCGATCATTTTTCCCATGGAGGTCAGGTCCGGCGAGATAGTAAAGCGGGCCTGCATGCCGCCAAATTCACTGCGGAAGGTGATGACCTCATCAAACATTAACAGCGCGCCATTGTCCGTGGTCCATTTACGGAGGGCCTGGACAAATTCTTCTGTCACCGGGACCATACCGATACGGTGAGGAATCGGATCAATGAGAACGCAGGCTATTTGATTGGCAGATTCATCAAGCACGGCAATGGCTTTTTCTGCATCATTGAAAGGAATGATAATCATATCTTCCAACACTCCCTTTGGGGTTCCCTGTGCCAGCGGGACCGGGTTGGGATGGTCAAGACCGCCCCAGTTTTCCGGGGTGGGGGCTTGGCTGACCTCGGCATAATCATAGGCACCGTGGTAACTGCCCTCGACTTTTGCGATTTTGGGTCGGTTCGTAAAGGCCCGGGCCGCTTTCATGCCCGCCATGACGGCTTCGGTGCCGGAATTCATAAACCGAATTTTGTCAAAGTTTGCTGAACGGCTGCACATATGTTCGGCGAATAATACTTCGGCCTCTGTGGCCATGGTAAAGGCAGATCCTCGGTGCAGTTGTTTGCTGACGGCCTCGACAATCGGGTCAAAGGCATGTCCGTGGATATGGGAGGCCATATTATTGGCAAAATCGATGCGCTGTATACCATCCACATCAGTGACTTTACATCCTTTGCCATGGCTAACGTAAAACGGATGCTTGCCCCGTAATAGCGTGTTGCGGCTGACACCGCCGGGGAGGACATTTTTGGCGCGTTCAAATAACAATGCGCTTTTTGAGTAGGGGGTGCGGGACATTTTTTAGGCCTCCTTCACAGGGGGCAGGAGGGGAGCATCGGTTTTTTCGGCAACCTCTTCAAAGCTGACACCCGGTGCTAGACGGTGTAACCGGAAACCTTCGGGTGTGATATCAATGATGGCCAAATCCGTATAAATTCGGCTGACGACATTTTTGCCAGTCAAGGGATAGCTACAGGCTTTTACCAGTTTTGCCGTGCCGTTTTTTGTGGTGTGTTGGCTGATAACAAGGATGGTTTTTACCCCGGCCACCAAATCCATGGCCCCGCCCACCGCGGGAATGGCATCGGGTGCCCCCGTGGACCAGTTGGCAAGGTCGCCGGTTTGGGAAATCTGCATGGCTCCTAAAACGCAGACATCAATATGGCCGCCGCGTATCATGGTAAAGCTGTCACCGTGATGGAAGTAGCTGGCCCCCGGCATGGCGGTAACAGCTTTTTTACCTGCATTGATTAATTCAGGGTCTTCCTGTCCCGGTTCTGGTGTTGGCCCCATGCCCAGCAAACCGTTTTCCGTGTGGTATATAAATTCCCGTCCTTCTGGCACAAATTTGGCCACCAATTCAGGAATGCCAATGCCAAGATTAACATAGGCCCCGTCGGGGATGTCTTGTGCGGCCTGTTCAGCCATCTGTTCGCGGGTCCAGCCTTGTGCCTGTGATTTTTCGGTGGTCATGGGTAGCTTGCTCCCTTTGCGATGAGTTGAGATTCAATCAAGGGGGTGGTCACTTCAACAATACGGTCAACAAAGACGTTGGGGGTGATAATATTTTCCGGGTTTAGGGTGCCAACCGGGACAATTTGCCGGGCCTGAACAATGGTGACATTCGCTGCCGTACACATGATAGGATTAAAATTCCGCGCTGTTTTATTGTAGGTCAGGTCGCCAAGGCGGTCCGCATTCTCACATTTGATGAGGGCGTAATCTGCGGTTAAACCATATTCCAGAACATAATCCCGTCCTTTGATTGTGCGGATTTCCTTACCTGTCCGTTATCGATCAGGCCCGCCAACCC
>JAESPY010000268.1 GCA_016765435.1 Emcibacter sp. | reverse complement strand
CCTTAATCAGCAAGATTTTAATGATTTTGAGATTATCGTTATTGATGATGGGTCGCCCATATCGGCCAAAACTGAATTGGCCCCTTTGTTGGCGCAATATCCTGATAAGTTAAAAGTTATTGAGCAGCAGAACATGGGGCCGGGTGCCGCGCGTAATACGGGCCTCGACAGCTTACCGGACACACGGAAGTATGTGGCTTTTCTGGATTCTGATGATATGTGGGAGCCAGTGCATCTGAAAAATGCTGTGGATGTTCTGCAAAGAGGCTATGATTTTTATTTTTCCAATCTATTTCATGTAGACCGGGATATAAGTGCCTTTGACAGGGAACAGAAAATAAAATTCCCCACCCGTCTTCAGCCACATGAAATGAAAGCCATTGAAGGACTGGATGAAAAGTTCAGCTTTATGGGGGATATGTTCGACAGGATATTATTTTCCGGCAATTTATTGTTACCGCCGACCGTTGTTTATGATTTCAGCATGTTTCCCAAACAGCGTTTCCAATCCAGTTATCGCCATATGGGGGAGGATTATCTGTTTTTTGCGGATATTGCGATCCAAAACCCCAAATATGCCTTTAGCTGGACGCCGGAAGTCAGATGTGGGCGCGGTGTGAATGTGTTTGTAAATTCAGGTTGGGGCAGTGATACCTATCTGGATCGGTTATGTGATGAAATGCGGTTCCGCAGATATGTAGAACAGAATTTCTCCCTGACCGATGAACAGCAACAAAAGAATGGTCAAAAAATACAAAGAATCCGGAAAGACTTTGTCAAAGGGCTTTTGTGGCATTGTAAACGGGCGCAGTTTCATAAGCTCGCAAAATTATCAAAAATGCAAAAAGATGATGGACGTTTTTATCAGAGTTTATTTGGGCGGGCGTGAGCCATAAAGATATGGGCTCTGGTCATTGATTTATGATCTTAGAAGAATTGCCTATCAGGATGATACAATCATGCGTGGCTTGTCAGGGGCTTTGCCATAGGCTTTGGATTAAAGGGGTGGGAAAAGCGAATCGCTTTGACGAATCAGAGCCATGAGGATGGGTTTACCTAGGGTTCCTGTCTGATCGGGGGCTAAAATAAACCATTTTTCCGTAATATTAGCCTATTTTGGTAAAAAAACCCGTTATCCACTACCTCAGGAATGCATGGCATCCCTTTGATATTGACGGGTAATTAAGCGTGAAGTAAACTGCGTCATCATAAAAGGATACAAAAATGAGCGGAAAAACTGTAACGAGAGCCGATTTAAGTGAAGCGGTTTATCAAGAGGTAGGGCTGTCCAGAAATGAATCAGCGGAATTGGTGGAAGCCGTTCTAGATGAAATTTCTAAAAATTTAGTTGAAGGGGACAATGTAAAAATTTCGTCTTTCGGCAGCTTTATTGTGCGATCAAAAGATGGTCGTATTGGACGTAATCCAAAAACCGGGGAAGAAGTTCCCATTGAGCCACGTCGGGTATTGGTCTTCAGACCATCGCAGGTTTTAAAGAACCGCGTCAGCGGCCTGAGCGAGTAAGTACGGGTAAAATGGATCTGTTTGAATATTGTCGTCGGGGGCAGGATATGTTTGTAGATCATGGGCTTTCCTTTCGTAAGGAAGGAAAGAAGATAATATGACATCCAGAGCAGGTAAATCACCCAACGCATTTCGGACCATAAGTGAGGTTTCGGACTTTATGAGCGTGCCGCAGCATGTTCTGCGTTTCTGGGAAAGTAAATTTACGCAAATATGTCCTATGAAACGGGGCGGTGGTCGCCGCTATTACCGTCCAGAAGATATTGAAATCATCGAAGCCATCCGCAATCTGCTCCATGAAGATGGTTATACCATTAAGGGGGCGCAGAAATATCTAAAGGAACATGGGGTGAAAAATGTTCTGAAAGATATGAATGCCGAAGATGCTAAGCCATCTTCCCGTACAGAAAATGAGTATGAATCTCAAATTCTGAATATCACTCAAAAAAGCCATCAGGCCGTGAATGATGATGCCGATGTGATCGCATCCTTAAAAATACTCCGTAGTCGCCTTGAAAAAGTTCGTGCAAATTTAAATAATCGATAAGAAAGTAACGTGTATATCGAAAAATAATTAGCTCTTTTAGAGATAATGAAATGATTAGATTCGATAGATTACTTTCCGCTTTTTCTATTATCATAATAGTGATGATTAATCTGTCTAATGCGGCTGAAAAGAGCAAGTCAGTCAGACTGGGGTGCGGATGACTTGAACCAGACCGCCCTTGACGTCGTTAAAAAGGCCGTGACAGATTACTGGGTCAAAGAAAATGCATGGATGCTGCAAAAAGCCTTGAAGGGGCGCTGGCTTTGGAGCCAAGGCTGTGCCTGGGATATGATATCCTTAAAATTCATTCTTGTTTTCATCAGAAAAAATGTGATCAGGCGGTAACCCTGCTGAGAAAAGCAGTAAAATATTGCCCGGATTATTATGGTTATAATTATGGCTTGGCAGAGGTTTATGTGAAAATGGGCTTGCACTCTGAAGCACTGGAAACTAGGCGATTGCTTTAAAGAAAGGCCAGCCTGAAACGGCGTTTTTTTACTTTAAAATTGTAGAATTATAATTTGCCATACGGGCAATGGAACAGGCAATTTTTTATCTTCGAAAATCTATGGAATTGGATGAATTATATTTTCAGGCGCGGCGAAATCTGATTACGCTTTTGTATAAAACGCAGAGAAAACAGGAAGCCATACGTCAGGCGCAAAAGCTTATCGCGTTAAAACCGGACGGAAAACTCTTAAAATGGGCAAAAACGGCCATAGAAAAAATGTCACGATAGAGGCTTTTTTCATACAATGCGGTAAGGGAGTATCATAGCCTGCTTTTGCTTGGGAATTAATATGGGAAAGGGGGCAGCCTGTGAAAAATGAACATTTATATAGCGATCAGAATAGTAAAACTCAACATAAGCCAATAAGTATAATTGCGATTTTATTGGTCATGATAATGATTTGGTTTGTGTTCCATTATAGAAGCAATTCCTTTTTCACCCATGAGGGGGTTTCCCTTGGAATGACACCTCAGCAGGTGGAGGAGCTGTTGCCTGCGGCGGGTAAATTCAAAAAAGTAAAAGTGATTGATCAACGTTCCGGAGACATCATTAAATTCGCAATGCTTGAATCAAAAGGACAATCCTTGCCGTGGAAACGGTTGTTCATTGTTTCTATGGAAGATGAAGTGGTTGGGATTTCCACATATGCGACGGACATTACGGGCGAACAAATAGAGGACCTGAAATCTAATATGCTATCTCTTTACGGCGTGCCGGACGATAATTTTGAATCAAAATATGGCAGTAAAACTCTGGTGTGGCATGCAAGGGATCGTCAAGATTGATGGCCGTGCGATTATATTTAGAACAAGAAAGCCGGGTACGGTGAATGTTTACATCACGCGCGATGGTAAGGGCCCACGTATTTTCTTTTAGCTTGAGGTATAGGATGTCCTAAACTGCTAATTCACACCAGATCGGCGTATGGTCAGAGGCCTTTTCTTTGCCACGGGGAACCCTGTCGATACCGCATTTTTCCAACTTATCTGCCGCTTGGGGAGACAATAAAAGATGGTCAATGCGCAATCCGTTGTCTTTCGGCCATGCCCCGCGTTGATAATCCCAGTAGGTATAATTGGAACCGGACGGGAAATTCTGCCTAAGCGCATCGGTTAGCCCCAGATTAAGCAGGCTGTAATAGCGTTCCCGTGTTTCCGGTTGGGTCAGCGCATCGCCAGCCAATCTATGGAGATCATAACAATCTTCGTCTTTAGGGCAGCAATTATAATCACCGCCAAGAACAAAAACCTCTTCCTGAGCAAGTAATTCTTTGGCCCGTACGATCAACCGATCCATCCATTTAAGCTTATAGTCAAATTTCGGACCGGGCAGGGGATTGCCATTGGGCAGGTATAGCCCACCGATCCGCACGGTATTGATGGTGGCTTCAATATATCTGGCGTGATCGTCCGCATCATCACCGGGCAAACCGATCATCACATCCTCTATGGGGTGCTTTGAGAGGATCGCGACCCCGTTATAGGTTTTTTGACCGTGAACCGCGACGTTATAGCCAAGCTCCTCAATCTCCATATAGGGGGAATTTTCATCGGTGCATTTAATTCCTGCAACATGACCACGTCTGGATTGAAATCTTTCAACCATTCGGTGACACGGGGCAGGCGGGCTTTGATCGAATTTACATTCCAGGAGGCAATTATCATAACGGTTCTATATTGCGAAAGAGGAGCCGCAACCGCAGGAAGCCGTCGCGTTGGGGTTTTTGACCACGAACATGGACCCAGCCAGTTCTTCAACGAAATCCACTTCTGACCCGCTCAGATAGAGCAGAGACAGGCCATCCACCAACATGGTAACGCCGTTGCGGACGACAACAAGGTCATCGTCCTTCTGGTCATTGACAAGATTAAAGTCATATTGAAAACCGGAACAGCCGCCGCCATCTACTGAAACACGAAATTTCAGACCCGCGTCGCCTTCCTTCTCGCAAAGGCTTGCGATGCGTTTTGCCGCACTTTCTGATAAAGTGACGGGGGATGTTTCTGGCGTTGTTTCTGTGGTCATTATTCTTACTTACCCTGATGTTTTTTTGTATTATACACTATATAAGTAGGTAATATATTAATATTGTCAATGAATTGAACATAGGAAAAACGCGCTTTATGAGTTCGGACTTCAAAATATACGAGCCAACGCCCCTATATGCTCCCTATGCCTGCCTTGCGGATAAGAGCAGGGGGCGTCTTCACCGTGAGGCAGAAACCCAAACCCGATCGCCTTTTCAGCGGGACCGGGACCGGATCATTCATTCGGGGGCCTTTCGGCGGTTGATCCACAAAACGCAGGTTTTTGTCTATCATGAGGGCGATTATTACCGTACCCGCCTGACCCATTCCATCGAAGTAGCTCAGATCGCGCGCAGCATAGCCGTCGTATTGGGGCTGAATGAAGAGATTGTGGAATCTCTGGCGCTGGTCCATGATTTCGGTCATACGCCTTTCGGTCATGCGGGGGAGGAGGCCATGAGATTGGTTATGGCTCCCTATCAAGGCTTTGACCATAATGCCCAGTCCCTGCGGGTCGTCACCAAGCTGGAGCAGAGATATGCTGGTTTTGATGGCCTTAACCTGACGTGGGAAACACTGGAGGGATTGGCAAAACATAATGGTCCTTTGTGTCGTGAGGGGCAGTTTAATGATCTGAATGTCAACCTGCGGACTTATAATGACAGCCACGACCTTGAACTGCATACATTTTCCAGTGCCGAAGCACAGGTGGCAGCGGTGTCCGATGACGTGGCCTATAACAATCATGATATTGCCGATGGTATCCGGGCCGGGTTGCTGACCATGGATCAGTTGGAAGAACTGCCCCTGTTGAAGGATATTATCCGGGAAGTGCGAGATAAATACGGCGCGCTTGAGGATGGCCGGGAAATTCACGAAGTGGTGCGTCGGCTGATCAACCGGATGGTCAATGATATTCTGACCGAGAGTAAAAAACGGATTTCAGCCTTGCAACCGGAAACTGTTGAAGAT
>JAESPY010000267.1 GCA_016765435.1 Emcibacter sp. | reverse complement strand
CGCACTATGATCCCGCTTATAATACGAAAAAGGTGGAAAATAAGTTTTTTGGTTGGGGTATCGACAAAGAATAACTCAACCCAAATCATATTTTTGTTTAATTATAAAACGATCTTGGGATATTTTAGTTCCATAAGGTCGTTTTTTTTTATATGTTACACAATATGCAATTAGGGCCCGGTTTATAGTGTTTAGTAACAAGGGATAGCGCTTACAGAGGCGAGGTATCAGACGAATGAGTGAGACGGAAGGCCAAGAAGAGCCAACGATGGAAGAAATTCTTGCGTCGATTCGGAAAATAATTTCCGAAGATGACGTTGAAGAAGGCGAGGATGCTGACGTGACAGAAAAGGCCGTGGAGCCCGAACAAGAACCCGAGCCCGAAGCTGAGTTAGAAATTGATATTGAGCTGGACGATGAAGAACAGGTGCTCGAGCTGACTGAAGAAATCGAAGACGAGATTGAAGAAGAGCCCGAGCCGGAACCTGAAATCGAATTGGAGCCAGAACCCGAGCCAGAACCAGAACCAGAACCCGAGCCGGAACCAGAGGCTGAAGTGAAAACTGAACTGGCCATTGATGATGTTGACCCGGCTATTGACGAAGATATGCTAACATCCAGCGATGCATCAAATTTCTCCATGGATCAGTTTGGCGTTTTGTCCGATCTGTTGACCACAGGGTATCAAGGGGCCGGTAATACGCTGGAGGATTTAGTCAGGGAAATGTTAAAACCTATGCTTCGGGAGTGGCTTGACAGAAATCTACCGCCTATTGTCGAACGGATGGTGGCCAAGGAAATTGCCCGTCTGGCCCGAACCAAAAGACCTTAGCGTCACGACCTGATATAATATTTAAAGTGGAGGGCCCAGTCGTGGCTCTTCTCTTTTTTTAAGCTGTATTTTAACCTCCATAAAAGTAAATATGAAAAGATTTCGTAATGTCCGATGAACAGGAAACTATTGCCAAACTGGGAAAAACATTTGATTGCCATGAGGCCGAAACCCGGATTTATGATAATTGGGAAGCCAAAGGTGCCTTTAAAGCGGGCCGGGTCGATGGGGACCCTTTCACAATTGTTTTGCCGCCCCCCAATGTCACCGGAAGTCTTCATATTGGACATGCTCTGAACCATACTTTGCAGGATATTCTGATTCGGTTTGAACGTATGCGCGGCAAGGATGTTTTATGGCAACCGGGTATGGATCATGCCGGGATTGCGACCCAGATGGTTGTGGAGCGTCAGTTAGATGCAGAGGGTATATCCCGTTATGACCTGGGCCGGGAAAAATTCATTGAACGTGTATGGGAGTGGAAAGAAGAATCCGGCGGGATAATTTTTAACCAGATGCGTCGCCTTGGCCAATCTTGTGACTGGAGTCGTCAAAGATTTACCATGGATGAGGGCTTTGCCAATGCCGTTCTCAAGGTTTTTGTCGAACTCTATAAACAGGATTTAATTTATAAAGCCAAACGGCTGGTCAATTGGGACCCGAAACTGAAAACCGCTATTTCTGATCTTGAAGTGGAACAAAAAGAGGTTAATGGTCATTATTGGCACTTTAAGTACCCGGTTGATGGCGAAGAAGGCCGGGTCCTGACCGTTGCCACGACCCGCCCCGAAACCATGCTCGGCGATGTGGCGGTCGCGGTTCATCCAGATGATGAACGCTATCAGGATTTGATCGGCAAAACCTTAACCCTGCCGCTGGTGGGCCGCAAACTTATTGTGGTTGCCGATGAACATGCAGACCCGGAAAAAGGCTCCGGCGCGGTGAAAATCACCCCGGCCCATGATTTCGACGATAATATGGTTGGCAAACGTCATGATCTGGAAGAAATAAACATCTTTGACGATGAAGCTCGGACCAATGACAATGTACCGAAAAAATACCGGGGTCTGGATCGGTTCGAGGTTCGTAAAATGGTCGTCGCCGATATGGATGCCGAGGGATTGCTGGAAAAAGTCGAGGCCACTGTTCATATGGTGCCTTATGGGGATCGGTCCGGCGTTGTGATTGAACCGTGGTTGACGGATCAATGGTATGTTAATGCGGAAACATTGGCAAAACCCGCGTTGGAGGCCGTTGAAAACGGAAAAATGAAATTTGTCCCGAAGAATTGGGAAAAGACCTATTACGAATGGATGCGTAATATTGAACCTTGGTGTATTTCACGTCAGCTCTGGTGGGGACATCAGATTCCGGCGTGGTATGGCCCGGATGGTAAGATTTTTGTCTGCATGACCGAAGAAGAAGCACAAAGTCAAGCCAAGACCCATTACGGCGAAGACAAACAACTGACCCGTGATCCCGATGTTCTGGACACATGGTTCTCATCAGCCTTGTGGCCTTTCGGCACCCTAGGCTGGCCCGAAGATACACCGGAATTAAATAAACATTATAAAACCGATGTTTTGATCACAGGCTTTGATATTATTTTCTTCTGGGTGGCCCGTATGATGATGGACGGCCTGCACTTTATGGATGATGTGCCGTTTGATACGGTCTATGTCCACGCGTTGGTGCGGGACGAGCATGGGGCCAAAATGTCAAAATCCAAGGGCAATGTCATTGATCCCCTTGTTTTGGTGGATAAATTCGGTGCCGATGCTTTGCGGTTTACGCTGGCCTCTATGGAGGCGCAGGGCCGGGACATTAAAATGTCTGAAAAACGCGTGGAGGGCTATCGGAATTTTGGTACCAAGCTCTGGAATGCGGCCCGATTCTGCGACATGAACGGTTGTTTTGATAATGTTGATCCGGATTTTAACCCGGCCAATGTTAGTCTTGCCGTGAACAAATGGATCATCGGCGAAATGGTCAAAGCGACAGCCGATGTGACCAAAGCATTGGAAGCCTTCCGTTATAATGATGCCACTGCGGCTATCTATCATTTCACCTGGGGGACATTCTGCGATTGGTATGTGGAATTGATCAAGCCGCAATTCTTTGGAGAAGATGAACAGGCAAAAGTTGAAACCCGTAATGCCGCCGCGTGGGTCATGGATCAGATCCTAAAAAGTTTGCACCCCTTCATGCCATTCATTACAGAGGAAATCTGGGGCAGCCTTCGTGATGACCGGGATTGTGACCTCATCATTGCCGAATGGCCGACACAGGATGCGGGATTAATTGATGCGGATGCTTCTGCGGAAATGAATTGGGTTATTCAGCTGGTTTCCGACATCCGTACAGCGCGCGCGGAAATGAATGTTCCTGCCGGGGCGAAACTAAATATGCTGGCACAGGGCGCATCAGCGAAAACCAAGACCGCCCTTGATGCCCAAGGAGACGTTATTAAGCGTCTGGCCCGTCTTGAAAGTATTACGGATCATGAGGGAGAGGCACCGAAAGGGGCTGTTCAGGTCGTCGTTGGGGAGGTAACCTATTTTCTGCCCCTGGCTGGCGTTATTGATATCGCGGCGGAAAAAGCCAGATTGCAGAAAAATCTTGATAAACTCGCCAAGGAAATCGGTGGCATTTCAGGTCGTTTGAATAATGAGGCTTTTATGGCAAAAGCCCCGGATAATGTGGTTGCAGACAATCGTAAGAACCTTGAACAGGCTGAACTGAAAGCCGACAAAATCAAGGAAGGGATCAGCCGCCTAGATGCCATGGATTAACAGGTAACGTAAAATATGGGATCAGCTATGTATAAAATTATTTTTTTTGCTCTTCTGTCTTTTGTCGTACCTCATATCACCTTAGCAGCCCAGCCTGTTCAGAATATAAAAACTGGCCAGAATATAAAATTGACCTATAAGGCCTATTGGGGGGGCTTTGTAATATCAAAAATTTATTCACAGGGATATTTGGATGCCAAGGGATATCAGGTGGAGATATTCTATGAAGTGACGGGGCTAGCCTCTATTTT
>JAESPY010000266.1 GCA_016765435.1 Emcibacter sp. | reverse complement strand
TGCTATGCCTGATATGGGCGGCATGGGCGGTATGGGCGGCATGGGCGGTATGGGCTTCTAAGCCAACCGTTCTAAAACGCTTACATATTTTTAAGGAGGGCCGGAGAATTATCTTCGGCCCTTTTTTTGTCCGGGGTGATCTGATATATTGTTTCTTGTCAGATAAAGGGGAGACATAAGAGAAGGCTATTATCTTTTGTCAGTATTATATTGGCCCGTATGGTGCCCTTGTACTTTTATCTCGAAGATATGTTGTAAAGTAATGGTGGAATAAAGAAGTGTCAGAACAGGAAAAATTATTTGATATCCGGGAATGGGTGCCGTACCAGCTATGGCGTCTGTCACAGGAGGCGGGCTATATCCTTGAGGATTATTATGGCGAGAAATACAGCCTCCGGGGAGAAAGTTGGCGTTTTATGGCCATGTTGGCCTCATCCGCGCCCATATCGGCTAAAAGACTGGGCCAGTCTCTGGATATGGATCAGGTGCAGGTCACACGCGCTCTGAATAAGCTTTTGGATAATGGTTATATCAGCCGCCGTACCGATCCGAGGGACCGGCGTAAAGTGATCCTTAATTTGAGCAGCCGTGGGACAGAAGTTTATCAGGACATCGCGGGCAAGGCAAAGGACCTCGAAACCCGCATGCTGGAGAAAATGCCCAAGGGAGAGCAGGAAAATTTCAAGCAGGCTCTTAAAGGGTTATTGGCAACGGTGGAACGGATGGGTTAGTTTTATGGCAAAGAATATTAAAGGATTTTGTCCGATATTTTGCCTAAAATATTTTTAAATTTCGTAAGCATTCTGTATCACGGCAATGAATAAGAATGAAATTCTCTATGTTTTTTTGGAAGTGGCGATCTGGAATATTATAAGAAGATGAAGGATATATTTTGTTGTTTTCCATAAAATATATCAAATAATCATTATGTTTAGCCCAGCTAAATAATTTTTCAACGGCTTTTGGTAAATGGTGATTATTTGCCTCAATCAGCATTCTGGGCCTGAATTTCTGAATTGTTTTGCCTGCGCCTTCTAAAACAGCTTGTTCATGCCCCTCAACATCGACTTTAATAAATCCTATGTTATTTATATGTAAATCGTCCAGACGTTTTGTTTTAATGGTGAATTCATTCCACCCTTTTATTTGGTTAAATTCAAGGGAATTTTCTTTCTCTATCGTAGATCTCCCGTAGCAAGGGTTGCCTGATTTATATAGAGGTGTTCTCATGGAAACTTCACCTGATTTATCAGATAAGGCCACAGGCATAACATCAATATTGTCATTTTTAAATATTTTTGAAAGGGCGGTGTTAAGGTCTTTTATGGGTTCAAATGCAACCACTTTTTTTGAATGCTTATTAAGCCGATAAGTATACATACCAAACTTCGCTCCCACATCTATACTAGTCATGTCGGGGCGACATAATATATGTAAAAGACTCATTTCCGGTTCTTTATTAACGGACGTAATTTTTCGAATTATGAAAAGTAGTTTTGGAAAGCGGCGATACAGAATTTTTATTAACATAACGTGATAACCCAAATGTTTATATTGATAATTCCTGCACTCATGTCATTCGTTGTATGAGTGGAATTAGGCTATAAATTCCATATGGGAGAGTAAATCATGTAACCGTAACAAATAAAAAATGTAACGGTTACATGATGGACAAGTTATATTTCTACAGATATTTTTATGACGATATGTTTGGAAACCGGAAGATTTCAAGCAGAGTATGCTTGTGCGGTTTTTAATCTTTCAGAACCTTTGCAATTTGGTCAACCAGCCAGTCGATATGCTCATTTTCAATGACCAATGGTGGGGCAAGGCGGATCACATGGTCGTGGGTTTCTTTGCATAAAATACCCTTTCCCATCAGCACCTCACAATAGGACCGCGCGCCGCCCAGTGATTTGTCCAGTTCGATACCGATAAAGAGACCACGTCCCCGAATATCGACAATTTTGTTGGTCTGGATAAGCTCTAGCTTGCGCATCAGGTAATCGCCCAAAATCTGTGAGCGTTCCACCAGGTCTTCATCTTCAATCACTTGCAATGCTGCAAGGCCGATCGCCGCGCCCAGAGGGTTGCCACCAAAGGTACTGCCGTGAATGCCGGGGGTGAAGACATCCATAATCTCATCAGAGGCAAGGATGGCTGATACCGGGTAAACACCACCGCTAAGGGCTTTGCCGACAATCAGAATGTCTGGGGCGGCATTTTCTTCGTGCTGGAAACAAAATAATTTTCCGGTGCGGCCAAGGCCGGTTTGAATTTCATCTAGGACGAACAGCACATTATTTTGTTTGCGGATTTCCCGGGCGTTGCTCAGGAAGCCGTCATCGGGGATGATGATCCCGGCTTCGCCCTGAATAGGTTCCATAATCAGGGCCACAGTGTTGGGCGTGATCGCCTGTTCCAGAGCAGACAGGTCGTTATAATCAATCAGTTTGAAACCGGGCGTGAAGGGGCCGAAATTCTTTCGGTAATCCGGCTCGGAAGACATGCTGACGGTGGCGATGGTCCGGCCATGAAAATTATCTCGTACCACAATGATTTCAGCTTTGTTGTCTTCGACGCCTTTTATTTCATAGCCCCATTTGCGCACGGCTTTGATGGCTGTTTCTACGGCCTCTGCCCCGGTGTTCATGGGCAATGCTTTGTCCATATTTGCCATTTGACACAGCTTTTCAAGGAACGGCCCCATGCGGTCGTTATGAAAGGCTCGGGACGTCAGGGTGATTTTCTTGGCCTGTGACACCATGGCCTCAATGATTTTGGGATGGCAGTGGCCTTGATTGACAGCGGAATAGGCGCTGAGGCAGTCGAGATATTTATTGCCGTCCGTATCCCATACCCAAATGCCTTCGCCCCGTTCCAAAACCAGCGGCAGCGGATTATAGTTATGAGCGCTTCGACGGTCGGCCTGGTCGATTATTTCCTGTTGGTCGGTCATAGGATTATTTTTTCCTGTTATGAGTATTGGGGGAGAAAATCTGCCGACCAAAAAGACTGGCGGTGAGTTCAATGGCAAGCTTTGCGGTGCTGTTCTGAAAATCCAGAGCCGGATTAATTTCCATAAGGTCCAGAGATATCATCCGTCCTGAATCATGGATCATTTCCATGCAGAGTTGCGCTTCCCGATAGGTCAATCCGCCGGGAATGGTGGTGCCAACACCGGGAGCAATGGTTGGGTCAAGGCTGTCCACATCAAAGCTCACATGAATATGGGCATCCTTTTCTGTCACGTCGGACAGGACTTGGACCATGGCTTCGCGCATGCCAATTTCATCAATGCAGCGCATGTCATAGACCACAACACCCGCATCGGTGACGAGCAGTTTTTCGGCGATATCAACAGAACGGATGCCAACCTGATAGATATCAGCCGCGGCAACCATGGGGACGTTATGACCGATAGCAAGAAGTTCTTTTGGGCCATATCCTGCGGCAACGGCGACTGGCATGCCGTGAATATTGCCGGATGGGCTGATGTCCGCGGTGTTGAAATCGGAATGGGCGTCAATCCAGATCACACAGAGTTTCTTATCATGGGCGGCACAATAACGGCTAACGGCCGCGATGGAGCCAATGGACATGGCATGGTCGCCCCCCAGCATAATGGGCAGGCGGCCATCATTAATTTCGGTGAAAACGGCTTCCTGAATATTCTGGCACCAGATGACATTTTCCCTTAAATGGCGATAGCCGTCTTCTGGAGGGCGTTCTGGATTTTTCGGTCCAAACAGATTGCCCGTATCCTTGACATTAAAGCCAAGGTTGGTCAGCTCGCTTTCGATTCCGGCGATCCGTAATGCTTCTGGCCCCATGGTGGCCCCCCGATCTCCGGCTCCAATATCGCTTGGTACGCCAATCAGTGAGATATTCTTGTTCATGTTGAAAACCTTGTTCTGTCTTGATTTTATTAGCTTTGCATAGTCTTACATGGAAAGGGGAAAATGAAATTTCTATTTTTAGGAAAGGACCGCATAATATTCGGGGAACTTGATTGTTGTGACAGATTGTTTTAAATTATTAAAAAATAATAAGTTAGGCACTTGGAAACACTACGGAGAACAGCTTAATGACTAAAAAAAGAAGTATTGACCGTATCGACCTGAAGATTCTTTCGATATTGCAAAATAATGCCCGCATCACCAATCATGATTTATCCAGTGAAGTTAACCTGTCGCCCAGTTTCTGTTTGCAGCGCGTGCGGCGGTTGGAGGATGAGGGGTATCTGGAATCCTATATGGCTGTGATTAATCTTAACAAGATTTGCCGGACGGTGACGGTGTTGCTTACGGTGAGTTTGCATGAGCATACCAATACCAATTTCAAAACTTTTGAAAAAGTGATTAATGATTTTCCGGAAATTGTCGAATGTTTCACAGTGAGTGGAAATTTTGATTATTTCCTGAGGGTCGTTTGCCCGGATATGGATCGTTATCTGGAACTGAATGACAAATTGATTGACTGTATGGAAGGCGTTGCCAATATCAGCAGCCATGTGGCCCTTGCCACGACAAAGAGCTTTAAGGGCTATGCCTTGGATCAGCTGGTCGATTAAGTATTTGGTCTTCTAGGGGGGCCGCTAGACGATTTTTTAATCTTTGGACGCGGCGTTGTCATCGCTGTTGTTGTCGGCGACCATAACCGTGTCGTCCACAAGCTTCCGCATGAAATCAATCAGACCGGATACACCGCTTTCGGATATTCTGGCGGCGAAATCATCCCGTTGGGTCCGGGCCATGCTGATGCCTTCTATTTTAACATCAATGATTTTATATTGGCGCACTTGTGGCATGTCCTCATTTTCCACCATTTTTTGAGGTCGAACGCGCCAGTCCACATCATATGTTTTTTCTTCACCGTCTATGACGACAGTTCTCACATACATATCCCGTTTGCCATTGGGCAGAACTTTGCCTACTTCCACGGTGCGGGTGTCCAATTTGGTCAGGCGGCTGGTATAGACCCGTACCAGATATCCCGGGAACAGAGCATAATAAGCTTTCAGGTCTTCCGTAGAAGCTTTTTTCCGGTGACGGCCCAGAGAAATTTTACCAATATATTTTACATCAAAACCTTCAGATAAAATTTCCCGAAAACGGTTTTCTTTATCGGCGAGGGTGAAGTCTTTTTGATTCAGGCTGGTTAAGGCTTTGTCTGCTAACCTCTGCACGAAATCGGCGACCTCGGCCTGTACGGCGGGATCTTGGTTTATATGGAGCTTTTTATCGGCTGCCCAGAGACTTTGGGTCCATAAAAGAGCTCCCAGAAGAAGGAGTGTTGATAATGTTGCAATGAATATTCGCCTTGCTTTGTTTTCCGGGTTCAGGACTTTGGCACGGGATAAGGCATTCATATTGGTATTCTTTTGCATTTCATTATCATCCATATTGGGTTTACCGTCATGTATACCCGCTAATTTATAACTTTTTGGTTAAATCGTAAAAGCATAATTATGTTACCAAAATAATCATGATCTGTCAGAAAACAAGGGCCCACCGAATATCGTTTTTAAAATACCGTTATTGATATCGGTTTGTGTTTGTTTTTGGGCCGTTTCAGAAAAAATTCTGCAGCTGGCCCTTTGCTCTGGGAGCTGCTCATCCTGATAGACAAAAAAAGCACTGACGTCCTGTGACATCGATGCTTCCCTTTAAATGCTTAAACAACTCTACTGAAGAGTTTTAAGATAAGCGATGACATTGACCCGGTGTTTTTCTTTCTTAAGACCAACAAAAGTCATTTTTGTCTTTTTAACCAGTGCTCTTGGTTTCTTCAGATAAGTATCCAAAGTGGCTTCATCCCATGTCAGACCGGAAGCGCGCATGGCTTTGGAGTATTTATAGCCTTCTTTTTTAGCGGATTCTTTGCCGACAATACCAAACAGATTGGGACCAACAAGGTTCTTGCCGCCTTGATCAACAGTGTGGCAGGCTTTGCATTTTTTGAAAACTTTCTTGCCTTTGACGGCATCGCCCTCGGCGAACGAGACGGCTGAAAAGGACACGGCTGCCATAACGAATACTGACATTATTAAAAAAATACGTTTCATGAATAAATCCTTGTTATAATCTGATAATTCTTCAAAAAAAGAGAACTTTAGCCCGTTTATGTCCCACTTTGTAACGAATCGTGAGCATAATTCAAGTTTTCTTTAGTTTCATTTAGCAGAATATACTTAAATAATGGCTAAATTATGCTAAATGAGAAAGGGGACGCCACTGGCATCCCCTTTGTAAAATCGTTTGAAGGGCTTAACTTGCCGTTTCGATGGCTTCCACTTCCCGGTTGGATTTGATCTCTCCACTCTTGATTTTCGCCATGAAGGAAATCAAGCATTGCCGGACAACAGGTGCCAGAATGAAGACCCCGATTAGATTGGGGATTGCCATAGAGAAATTGGCCGCATCGGCAAAATTCACCACTTCTGACAGGGACATGGTAGCCCCGACCACAGTTGCACAACAGAAGAGAAGTTTATAGATGATTTGCACCTTCTTGCTGTTACCGAACAAGAATGTCCATGATTTAATGCCGTAATAGGACCAGGTGATCATGGTGGAAAAGGCAAACAGCAACACCGCAATGGCCAGAACATAGGGAAACCATGAATAGACCGATGAAAATGCCTGTGAGGTCAGCTTGACACCACTCAGACCGCTGCCATCCTCATATACGCCTGTAATGACAATAACAAGCGCGGTTACCGTACAGACCACGACCGTATCAATGAAGGGTTCCAGCAGGGAAACTAGGCCTTCAGTGGCCGGTTCCTTGGTTTTTACCGCCGCATGAGCGATGGGGGCGGAACCGATGCCGGCTTCGTTGGAGAAGGTCGCCCGGCGCATCCCTTGAATCATAACCCCGATAAGGCCCCCGTATCCAGCCTCTGGTGTGAAGGCACCGTTAATAATCTCCATAAAGGCATAGGGAATGCGTTCATAAAGTCCAAACAGGATACTGAGGGCGGCAATCAAATAGAAGATACACATGATCGGCACCAGTTTGGATGTCACATTGGCGATGGAGCGGATACCACCAATAATGACCAAAC
>JAESPY010000265.1 GCA_016765435.1 Emcibacter sp. | reverse complement strand
CGGGCTGGGCGGGCACACAAGAAATTGATCGGGGGCGGTTGGCGCTTCTGGTCCTGTTATGGTTCTTGGGCAGAATTGCGGTTTACAGCGGCGACATGATTCCGGCTTACGGGGTGATGATTCTGGACAGCAGTCTTTATTTCGCGGCGACAATTATGGTGCTGCCGGGATTGCTGGCGGCGAAAAACAAACATTATCTGGCCCTGTTGCCGATTTTGTTGATGCTGTGCATTGGCAATGTGATTTTTCATTTGAGACTTATGGACGGTGATCTGGCGCGAGCGTCGTGGGCCATTCAGATTGGCCTGATGGGCATTGTGGTTAAATTCATTCTGGCCGGAGGCTTCCTTACCGCGACGTTCACGGGCAATGCCTTGCGTCAGAAAAATGGTCCTGAGCTTACGGTTAGCCCTTTGCTGGAATATATCTCAGCGGCGTCTTTGATATTTTTTATCTATGGGGCCTTGTCGGATATTTCCGAAACATGGGCCGCCTATTCCGCTGTGATTGCGGCAGTGGTGCAAATGGTGCGTTTCCTGCGCTGGCGCACGGGGCTGATTCTTGATGCGCCTTTGGTATTGATTATGCATCTGGCCTATCTGTGGTTTATTGCGGCCTTGCTTCTCTATGCGGCGGCGGTCTTTGTTGAGGGTATCGGCCCTCAGGTCTGGCTTCATGCTTTCACCGTTGGGGCTCTCAGCCTGATGATGTTGTCCTTGATTACCCGTGTTGCCTTGCGTCATACGGGCCGCCCTCTGGCACCCGCGAAGATTATGACCGGGGCTTTCGCGTTGATGTTCTTCGTTGCCTTTTTACGGGTGATGGTGCCCATTGGCTTTTTATCTGAGGACTGGTTGCCGATCACGGCGGTGATCTGGCTGCTGTCCTTTGTTATATATCTGGGCCTGTACGCGCTCTTTCTCATCCGGCCAAGCTTGCCCAAGCGCAAAGGTCCAAAAGGCCCGAAAGGGCGTACATCGGAAATCGGGTCTTCTTCTTAGGTCCTATTTAATGTCGATATGGCCTAAAACTCCTGTGCAGTATCTAAATAACTGCCGCACCATATGAATAGACGGGATTGTTATAAGCGTTCAAGGTGACTGGAAATAGTATGAGGAGATCATAACGACCAGTCGTGTGATGCGAGATTTTGACCTGTTGTTGCCAGAATCACTATCGGAAGCCATAGACCTTTTGGCTAACCACAAAGATAAATCCGCCGTTTTGGCCGGGGGTACAGACCTGTTGGTCGCCCTGAAATTTAACTATGCCGTTGATAATGTTATTTCATTGGCTCTGGTGCCGGGGCTGGATGAGCTGACCTATGATCCGGCAGAGGGGCTGACGATCGGGGCCAAAGTTACCATTGCCCAGATTTTGAAATTCCCGGCGGTGCGAGAGCATTATCCGGCATTATGGCAGGCAGCAAAGATTTTTACCACGCCGCAACTGCGCAATACGGCCACGGTTCTGGGCAATATCCTGCGGGCTTCTCCTGCTGGGGATTGCAGTCTGGCGCTTTATGCCCTTGGCGGCACATTGACATTGCAAAGCACTTCGGGACAGCGGCAGGTTAATCTGGATGATTTCTGGATTTCTTACGGCGTGACCGCGCGGCGCGATGATGAATTGGCTGTTTCCCTGACGGTTCCGGCTCCCGGCGCGGGTCAGAAGAGTGCCTTCCGCCGCATGACCCGAACCACGGAGGATCTGGCCAAGATCAACGCCGCAGTCTGTTTACAGATGGACGGCGGCAAATGCACGGGCGCCCGGATTACGATGGGCTGCGTCGGACCGACGTTGATTCGCCTGCCAAAGGTGGAAAAAATGCTTGAAGGGGCCGATATAACCCCTGATCTGTTGCAGGGAATATCACAGGCCGTCGCGTCTGAAATCACGCCCATAGATGATATACGTTCTTCGGCGGACTACCGCCTGAAGGTTGCCGGAATATTGGTGAAGCGGGTTATCAACCTTGCTCTGAACGAAGGAAATACCCCATGAAAAAACATGCGATTACATTGACTGTTAACGGCGAAGAATGGGATTTGATTGTGCCGTCCAATCGCACGTTGCTTGACGCGCTTCGGGATGATTTGGGCTATACCGATACCAAATATGGTTGCGGTACTGGCGAATGCGGGGCCTGTACGGTTCTGGTTGACGGAACGACTAGCCTTAACGGTTGTCTGACCCTTGCCGCGACAATGGACGGACGGTCCATTACCACGGCGGCGGGGCTGGCCCGTGATGGTGAATTGCATCCGGTGCAGCAGGCTTTCATCGATAATGACGCCATCCAATGTGGGTTCTGTATTCCCGGTATGGTGCTTAAAACCGTCAGTATGCTGGCGGATAATCCACATCCGACCGAGGATGAAATCCGTCATGGTCTGGAGGGCAGCATCTGTCGCTGCACCGGATATACCAAGATTGTCGAGGCGGTACAGGACGCCAGCATCCGCATGTCAAGAGGGAGAGAATAATCATGGAAGATCTTAAAGTTGTTGGAAAAAGAGTCGAACGGGTTGACGTGCGGGCCAAAGTTACCGGCACGGCTATCAATGCCGCGGATGATCAATTGGCGGGCATGTTATATGGCAAAATCGTTCGCTGTTATGAGTATGCCCATGCGCGGGTGTTATCTCTGGACCTTAGCGAAGCGGCAAAATGCAAGGGCGTGATTAAAGTCCTTGGCCCGAAAGACGTCACGAAAAAGGAATATAATGCGTCGGTCATGGATATGATGGTATCCGCCGATTTTCGCGAGATATTAGGCGATATTGATGATCAGAGTATCTTTACGGATCATGTGAAATATTACGGGGATGCCATCGCGGCGGTGATCGCAACATCCGAAGAAGCCGCAGAACGGGCGGCGGAAAAAATCAAGGTAACGTACGAAGAACTGCCGGTTTATCTGACCGCAGAACAATCGAAACATCCGGATGCCCTGCAATTCCGCCCGGAAAAGCCCGGAAATCTGGCGTTCCAACTGCCGGAAGTGGCCTTTCCGGACAATGCTTATGGCTGGGGTGAGGTTGACGACAGATTTGCCGAAGCTGACATCATTGTGGAAGATTGTTTCTATGTGCCCAAGCAAAAACAATGTCAGATGGAACCGGGCAGTTATATAGCGCTTTATGATGATGAGAGGCGGCTGAATTGCTGGACATCGACCCAGATGCCCAAATTGGTTCAGAAAAAACTGGCCAATCTGTTTGAATTGTCCATGGCACGGGTCAAGATACACGCGACCGTCATTGGCGGCGGATTCGGGGCACGGCTTGGTATGGTGCTGGAGCCTGAAACCTGCGCGCTTGCCATGGCGGTGCCGGGCCGTCCGGT
>JAESPY010000264.1 GCA_016765435.1 Emcibacter sp. | reverse complement strand
TGTGCAATTTGATCCAGTGTATTTGTCACCAGTATTTCCGGCTTAGCGGCACCATATTTTAAAATTAAATACTGACATATAAATTCGATATCGACCAAACCGCCCGGGACATGTTTGACGGACCATATATCCGTCGTACCAAACTCTTCGCGCAGTTTTTGGCGCATGTCTGCTGTATCCTGCAAAAGGGTTTTCCGGTCGCCATGGCTGAGAGCCTGCTCAGTGACGGCGGTTATTTTTTGTCTTATTTCCTCATCACCGATGATAATTCTACCTCTGGTGAGGGCTAAATGTTCCCACGTCCATGCGCTTTTTTTCTGATAATCTTCAAAGCTTTTAAGGGTTACCGCGATGGGACCGGCATTGCCCGATGGCCGCAAGCGCATATCAATTTCATAAAGCTTGCCTTCTCCGGTCATGGCGGTCAGGGCATTGATGAATTGCTGGCTGAGGCGGGCAAAATAATGATTTATGGACAGGGGCTTGGTCCCATCGGAGAAGGGCGGTGCATCCACAGCATCATAGATAAACACAAGGTCCAGATCAGAAGTCGTGGTCAGTTCTTGGCCGCCCAACTTTCCCAAAGCGAAAACGGCGAATTGTGCCTCTGTCAGCTTTCCATGTTTGCGGGAAAATTCCGCGGTTACTTTGCGGAGCATTACCTCCAGAATAATATCCGCCACCAAAGACAGGTTTTTACCAGCGGTGCGGGCATCAATATTATTGCGCAGTATTTGCACGCCAACCTGAAATTTATGTTCACTGGCCCATTTTCGGGTGATATCCAGAATGTCCTGAAAGTCTTTGGCGGGGGCAAGTTGGCCCTCAAGATGGCCGGTCAGTTTTTCCCGTGTGAATGAGGCTTCAAAAAAATCATTATTGAGAACTGCATCCAGAAGCAGGGGCCGTTTTGCCAGTTGATCCGCCAAATCAGGGGCAATGCCGATAACTTCCGAAAGCAATTCCAGAAGCCATGGTTGGGCTTTTAAAAAAGAGAAGAACTGAACGCCGGAGGGCAGGCGGGACAGGAATTTATCAAATTTCTTAAAACTGGAATCCGGGTTTCCTTGCCGACTAAAACTGGATAGAATTTCCGGGATAAAACAATGGAGTAAATTCCGGGCGCGTTCAGTCCGGCAGGCCCGGTAACGGCCCAGAAGCCATGTTTGTATAATATCATAAATTGTCTTGGCATCTTTATATCCCGCCGTGGTAATAGCCGCCAGTGTTTCCTCATTATAACCTTCTGTGGGAAAGGCCAGAAGGTCTTCATCCTCTTCTTCGTTCTGATTGGAATCTTTCAACAGGTCGGTAAAAAGCTCATGAACCATATGCAGATGCGCTTTGAGTTCTTTCTCAAAGTCGGTTTGTTTTTCATAGCCCATAAAACTTGTAATTCTAGCAAGATCAGCCTCACTTTCTGGCATGGAATGGGTCTGGTCGTCATTAATCATCTGCAGCCTGTGTTCCAGTCTGCGGTAATAGACATAGGCATCCTGTAATTTTTGATTATTCTGCGGCGATATTTTTTGCATTTGCTCCAGAACATCCAACGCATCACATGTGGGGGCGACCCTGAGTTCCGGTTCCCGGCCCCCGGAAATCAACTGAAAAATCTGAGCATAAAACTCAATCTCCCGTATGCCACCATGCCCAAGCTTTATATCCTGCCCGGCAAAGCATATTTCCTTGTGACCATGATGTTGATGGATCATTTTCTTGATGGCATAAATATCTTCCAGCGCCACATAATCCAAATGCTTGCGCCAGACAAAACTCTTTATCCGCGACAGAAAATCAAAACCTGCGGCCTTATCTCCGGCCACGGGTCTGGCTTTTACCATCGCGGCACGTTCCCAGTTCAGGCCCATGGACTGATAATATATTTCTGCCCCTTCCATGGACAGGGCAATGGCCGTGGCTCCCGGATCTGGTCTAAGTCTGAGGTCAGTGCGGAAGACGTAGCCCTCGGCGGTTCTTTCCTGCATGATTTTAACAAGATTCCGGGTAAGCTTGATGAACATATCCTGTGCAGTTTTACGCCCCGTATATTCGACAATGTCATTGTCATACAGAACGATTAAATCAATATCACTGGAATAATTAAGCTCATAGCCCCCCATCTTTCCCATGGCCAGCACAACATAGCCTGTGCTTTTCGACATATCACAAGTGGCCATAAGCTGATCGGTCGGTGTTCCCGTCAAATGGGCTGGAAGGGCCAAATTTCCTTTGATCATTTCCACTCGTAAAAGGTGGCTCACCGTCAGGGATACGGATATTTCGGCAAATTCCGTCAAACGGCGTGTGATGATGGCAAGGGGCCATAAGCCCGAAAGGTCCGCAAAAGAAATGATTAGAGCGACTCGTGCCTTAGCCTTGCGCAAGGCTCGCATTAATTGGCTGACGTCTTTAAGATGGGGAATATCCTCTGTCATGCCTTTTATGACCTGTTGATAAAGGTCGTCAAGGGGCATAGAAAGCAGCATTTCAGCAAATTTAATGTCCCGAAATAAGAGCCGCGACAGGTAAGGGCTATTGGAAAAAATGGCAGATAACAGACTTGTGTGATTATTTTTATTAATTAATCTCTCTATATCTGTTACTTGTTGCTCTTGGCAGGATTTTACGAAATCATCAAGTTTGCTTTCCCCAAGCGTTTTGTCGACAGCCAGAGGAAAGAATGAGCAAAATTCTGTCATGCGATTTAATACCTTAATTAGGTCAAGTTTATATTCTATAGGATCAGAGTTTTAATCCGTAAAATGTAATTATAGAGAATTAAAATTTAAAACGATACGCCTTAACATTAAAAATACTTCTGAGCCTTTTTGCGACAGTTGCTTTAATGGTCATATTGTTGGGCTGGCGTCTGAGCATTGGGCCGATTGCCTTGGACTGGGCGGGGGATTATTTAAAGAAAGCGTTATCCGCCAGCAGGGAAAATGTTAGCGTTGACTTTCGCGATGCTGTTTTGATTTGGCAATGGGATGATCATCAGACATTCGCACGGTCCAGTGGCCTTCAGGTCATTTTCTATGAAATTGAAATCATTAACAGCAAAACAGAATTTACCCTGAATATTCCTGAGGTCGGGGCGCGATTTAGTGGGCTTGCCATGTTGCGGGGTCTGTTGGCCCCGACCGATGTGTCAATTTCTGGCCTGTCCATTGATTATACTCTTGACCCCGGTGTCTGGGAATCGACCGATGACCGGACATTTATGGCAAAGCTGGAGTCCTTCATACAGACCCTGAAAAATTCAAACAGCCTGCCTTTTGAAATGGCCCAGCAACTGCTGTCACCGCCTAAATCATCCGTTGCGGCGGGCTATTTACACCAAATTTCTTTGCTGGACACAAAAATAACGCTCACAGATCAACTCTCTGGTCAGAAATGGCAAATTCCGGCCGCACAGCTTGGCCTGCAACGCACCGAAAGCGGATTAAGCGTTAGCCTTTCTGGCGACATTAACATGGCGTCCTGTCATATTATGCCCGTCGATCTTTTCCTGTTATTCGATAACCCTAAAAAAGAAGCTGTGATAACGTTGGAATTTTCCCAATTGCGGCCATCGGCCCTTGCGGGCAAGGTCGAGGCCCTTGCGGGGTTAGCCAATCTGGATATCCCGGCCAAAGGTAATATTGAATTTACCATTGACCATAGCTTTGATATCCCGGTTATGGCCTTTAACCTCTCTCTTGGCAAGGGGATGATAAATCCCGGTAATATATATCCAAAATCGCTTAATGTGACCTCTGCTGCATTGAACGGTCATGTGTTGAAAAGTGAAAATTCCATCGTGCTGGATGAGATATCCTTACAACTTGGGCAGACCTACATCAGTGGTTCTGGTTTGTTGTATGGATCATTGGATAAGCCGGGAATTGCCATTAAAGCAGAAATCCGGGATTTGCCCTTTCTGGACCTTAAAACATATTGGCCGGGTCAATTTGGCAAGGGGGCATACAAGTGGATTGCCAAAAATATTGATGCAGGAATTGTCGATGTCGGCCAGCTTGACGTTTATATCAAACCGGAAATGTGGCCGGAAAACCGGGACCTAAAAATTCCGGCTAAGGCCATATTGCCGCCGGATGCGCTGACCTTTAAATTTGATTTTAACAATATCAACGCGCATTATCTGCGGCCAATGCCCATGCTTACGGGGATGTCCGGTCAGGCAGAGCTTAATTTACAGACATTTCATATGAAGGCCGCAGGTGGTTCAATAGAACAATTGGCGATTACAAAAGCAGACCTGCTGTTTTCAGATATTCAT
This sequence comes from Emcibacter sp., assembly GCA_016765435.1. Classification (GTDB taxonomy): domain Bacteria; phylum Pseudomonadota; class Alphaproteobacteria; order Sphingomonadales; family Emcibacteraceae; genus Paremcibacter. The sequence goes on along the minus strand of JAESPY010000264.1, from coordinate 5,330 downwards.
ATTAAAGGCAAGGGGACCGCCTATATCACGTTGGACCTAGAGGGAACGGTTGAAGAAGTTCTGCGGGTTATCGACTATAAACCACTGGGTTATCCCACCAAATATGGCATTAAACAGGGTAGCATTACCGGACAGGCCAAAGCAGTCGTATCCTTGAGCTTTCCTTTGTTGAAGAAAATTGCGCTGAGGGATGTAACGTTTAATGTTGAGGCGGATATTGAGGGACTTTCTATCCCGAAACTGACCGAAAGTCTTGCCATTAGTGATGGCCAAATGAACCTTTACGTGGATGGCAAGGGGATCACGGCAGAAGGTAATGTCACCCTTAACGGCGTCAAGTTTGATACCCAATGGCTGGAAATTTTCAGTAAATCAGAAGACCTACCCACAAAATATGTCATTAACGGTACCATTGAAGGCGTGCAATGGGAACTATTACATCTTCCCTTTGATCCTTATATCGAAGGCCCGGTGGAGATTGACCTGGCCCTTTATGGTAAAGGCGGTGCCATTGTAAAAGGCAATGGCCAATTCAATCTGCTCAACGGTAAAAGTATTTTTGGTCCCATCGGCTGGGTAAAGGAAAAGGGCAAAGCGGGACATGTTGATTTTGACCTGAACTTTGAGGGGCCGGGTCGCTTTAATATCAGAAATATTGTCCTGCAGAGTGACAGTCTGCAAGCCAAGCTTGAAATTGATATGGTTGACGACTGGGTCACGCGCTTTTTTATTCCGGAACTTACCATGCAAGATACCGATATGGTCATGTTGATGGAATGGAATGAAGCACAAAAATATTACTTGTCCACATTGTCGGCAAAATCCTTCGATGCAGCCCCACTTATTGACATCATTATGGCCACGGGTGGGGAAGAGGAAAAAGTTAATCTGCCGAATTTTAATTTGGAAGCAAAAGTCGATAATCTTCTGACCAAAAATAACGTGCGTATAACAGAAACAAAATTATCTGCGCTATACAGGAAACAGGACTTTACCCATCTGACATTTGAAGGTAGCTTGCCAGAGGATAAAGAGATTAAAGTCACCATTCTCCCAGACGGGGATAACCGTATGCTCGAATTTACCAGCAATAATGCGGGAGAAGCCCTGCGCGGTCTTGGCATGTTTAACCTTGGGATCGGTGGGGATATGCATATTACAGCGGAAATGGTCAAACATGAAAATGGTATTTCCCTTGGGGGGCATGCGGAGGCAAAAAAATTCAAAGTGATTGAGTCACCGGGTTTTTCCAAACTTCTGGCGGAGAAAAAATTCAACAAAGCCCAAGAGGAATTGCAAAAAGGCGGTTTGTCTTTCAATGATTTCGAAATGGAGTTTCGAACCTCTAATGGTGTGATGGAAATAAGCAAGGGCCGTGCGCGTGGTCCTATGCTCGGCATAACAATTGATGGTGCTGTGGATCAGGCCTATAATGAAATGAGCATTTCAGGGACTTTGATTCCAGCTTACGGTATAAATTCATTGCTCAGCAATATCCCGCTGATCGGGACTATTTTAACCGGCGGCAAGGGGCAGGGAATTTTTGCCGCCACCTATAGCGTTAGCGGATCACTGGATGACCCGGATGTTAAAATCAATCCACTGGCCGCGTTGGCTCCGGGTATTTTTCGTAGTCTTTTCAGCGCCATTGGCGGCGGCAAGAAAAAAACCCTGCGCGAACAGGCTGAGGAAATGGAAAAAATAGTCCCAAATACTCAGCCTAAATAGATTATAGATCGTGATTTCCTGCCTCAGAACAGCGTTATCATTCTGGCTTTATCAGAATATGTTTCTTCTTACCCGCAGATAGCTTGATCGTGCCTTCCGGATTCAGGTTTTCCAATGTGATGACCGCTTCGCCATCGGAAATTTTCTCATCATTGATTCTGGCGCCGCCCTGTTTGATTAACCGCCGCGCTTCGCCCTTTGATTTGGTCAATCCACATGTCATATAAAGATCACTGACCGCAATGCCTGTTTCCAGGTCGGATTTGGAAACAGATACCGTTGGCAAGTCCGCAGCAAGGGATTTTTGTTCAAAAGCTTGACGGGCGGTTTCTTCTGCTGTCTCTGCCGCAACGGTACCGTGACATAAGATCGTCGCTTCATTGGCCAGAATTTTCTTGGCGTCATTAATTTCTGCGCCTTCGAGAGATTCCAGTCTTTCGATCTCCGCAAGGGGCAGTTCAGTAAACAGGCGCAGGAATTTTCCCACATCCGCATCTGCCGTATTGCGCCAAAATTGCCAGAAATCATAGGAAGAAAGCATGTCATCATTGAGCCAGACAGCCCCGCTCAGACTCTTGCCCATTTTCTGACCACTGGCAAGGGTGACAAGCGGTGTGGTGAAGCCGTAAACTTCCCGCCGGTCCACACGTCTGTTCAATTCTACGCCATTGATGATATTGCCCCATTGATCCGACCCGCCCAGTTGCAGCGTGCATCCGTGTATCCGGCCAAGCTCCAGATAATCATAGGCCTGAAGTATCATATAGTTGAACTCCAGAAAGGTCATTGGCTGCTCCCGGTCCAGACGCAACTTAACACTGTCAAAGGTCAGCATACGGTTGATGGTGAAATGTGGCCCCATATCCCGCAGAAATTCGATATAACTCAATTGGTCCAACCAATCGGCATTATTGACCATGATGGCATCAGTTGGCCCGTCACCAAAGGTCAGATATTTTTCAAACACCGAACGGATCCCGGCCATATTGATGTTGATATCTTCATCGGTCAGCATTTTACGGGTTTCATCCCGTCCCGTGGGATCGCCGATGCGGGTGGTGCCGCCGCCCATAAGAACAATGGGCTTATGACCGTTTTTCTGTAAATGACGCAGCATCATGATCTGTACCAGTGAACCCACATGCAAGCTGGTCGCGGTACAGTCAAAGCCGATATAAGCTGGAACCACACCCTGTGACAGTTTCCTGTCCAGCGCCGTTAAATCCGTACACTGGTGAAGATAACCCCGGTCTATCATATTTTTCAGGAAACCGGATGCTGGGGTGAAGTCATTTATATCATTTATCATAATTTTTTCTTTTCCAATAAACAGGCGCATCATGTAACATATCTCAAGACAATAAAAAATGGAAACTTGAATTGAAATCTGAAAAAGGCCCGTTTTTAGCCATTGGCTTGATGAGTGGCACCTCTATGGACGGCGTAGACTGCGCCCTTGTTGAAAGCGATGGCCATTGGGTGAAACCGGTTCTGAAACCGATTCATATCTCATATGCACCGCCCATACGCCGTGAGATTTCACAGGCCATGGAACTTGCCGTCTCCCTTGGTCATCCGACTCGGAAAAATGAACAACTTAATCATCTGGAAAGAACACTTACCGATATCCATGCTCAAGCGATCAGTAAAATCCTGACAGAAAATAATCTGAGCCACGAGGATATTGATATTATTGGGTTTCATGGTCAGACATTATGCCACCGGCCAAATCAAGGCTGGAGTTGGCAGATTGGCGACGGACAGTATCTGGCGGATAGAACGCAGATTGCCGTGGTCAATGATTTCAGACGACATGATGTGGAAAACGGCGGGCAGGGTGCGCCCCTTGTGCCCATCTATCATCAGGCATTAATTAACTCATTACCGGATGCGGACTATCCCATTGCCCTTATTAATATTGGCGGCGTTGGTAATATCACATGGATTGGCAGTAAAAACGAAGGGCGGATGCTGGCGTTTGATACCGGGCCGGGGAATGCTTTCTTAGACGACTGGGTTGAGCAACATACGGGTGATCCTATGGACCGGGACGGGTTTCTGTCGGCGCAAGGGGCTGTGGATCATTCTCTGGTGGAACATTGGTTGCAAAGCTCTTATTTCTTTAAGATGCCACCGAAATCTCTGGACCGTGCGTCTTTCAATGTGGCGGGTTTGGAAAAGCTGTCGTTAGTGGATGGGGCGGCGACGTTAGTAGAATTTACGGCGAAATCCATTGAAATGGCCCTGAACCATTGCGCAGAGCGGCCAAAATATATCTATATTTGTGGCGGAGGGCGTCATAACAAAACGCTGATGTCAAGATTGGAAAAGATGACGATTGCCGTGGATGTGGTCGAAAAACTTGGCTGGCAGGGTGACTTTATGGAGGCAGAGGCCTTTGCTTATCTCGCCTGCCGCCACCTGTGCGGTTTGCCAATTACATTTCCGGGGACGACTGGTATCAACCAATCCTCCCCCGGCGGCATTCTGTCCAAGCCAATATTAATCACTCAGAATTAATAGCCCAGACGTGCTGTCAGATATTTATCGACGCCCTGAACCAGCGGCGCATGATAATCCAGATAAAGGTGATCGGCCCCTTCAATTTTATCATATTGAACTTCGATGCTTTTTTGCGCCTGTAGTTTTTCCACAAGCTTTTGCACAGAAGCTTCGGATACAACGGTATCTGCCGTACCCTGAATGATCTGACCCGATGCCGGGCAGGGGGCAAGGAAACTGAAGTCATATAAATTGGCTGGGGGAGAAACAGACAGGAACCCTTGAATTTCAGGTCGGCGCATCAACAGTTGCATCCCGATCCACGCGCCAAAGGAATAACCGGCAATCCAACAGCTCGACGCATCCCGGTTATGGGATTGAATCCAGTCCAGAGCCGCCGCAGCATCGCTTAATTCCCCAATGCCATCGTCAAATGTTCCCTGACTTCTGCCGACACCACGAAAATTAAACCGCAATACGGAAAAACCCCGGCGTTTGAAGGAATGATACAAATAGTAACATACCTTATGATTCATATTACTACCAAACTGGGGGTCGGAATGAAGGATCAGTGCAACGGGAGGGTTGTCACCCTTTCCTTCTTGATAACGGCCTTCCAGACGTCCATCGGGACCGCCGAAAATAACTTCAGGCATATCAGTTTTTTTCCTTAATTTTTTTATTTTCACTACATGTAATGATATAGTGGCAGACAACGTAGTAATCAAGGTCATCCCTTGACGTTATTGCCCGTTAAACCTATATGAGTAATAATAATTTGTAACTTTTAGGCAAAACTTGCCGAATCAGTGTTTTATACCATAAAAGCACCCATCAAAAGCAAGAGAGAATTAGGTATTATAGTATGTTTGACAATATTCGTCATGATATAGCCGTGGTTTTGGAACGTGATCCGGCAGCAAAGTCAAAATTTGATGCTCTGATTTCCTATCCCGGCGTCCATGCGCTGATTTATTATCGCATCGCCCATTGGGCTTGGGAAAATGGCTTTTATACCATGGGTCGGTTCATATCTCACTTTGGCCGTTTTCTGAGCGGTATAGAAATTCACCCCGCCGCCAAAATAGGCAAAGGCGTCT
>JAESPY010000263.1 GCA_016765435.1 Emcibacter sp. | reverse complement strand
GCGTGGTGTTGATACTGTTATGGTGCGCTTTCCGGGGTCCCCTCACGGTATTGGCGGCCGCCCCTCGCGCATGATTGCCAAGGTGGAAAATATCCTGGCATGGTTCCGAAAATATGAACATGACGATGCAAAATAATACTCATATAAAATCAATATGAGAATACTTAAGTAAAGGCATCATATATGGAAAAGTCAATATTGGGAGTTGGCCTAGTTTGCAGTGATGCTAATCTTTATGATGTTGTTTTAATGTTCGTCCGGTTTTTTCTTAGATCAGGGCCATGGTCCTGATCTTTGATTTTCTTTGTGAAATATGGAGCATCAGTACAGTGGAATTTTTACGTCAAAGTGGATCAGGAAATATCGTCATCAGATTCAACCTGATAAGTCCAGTTGTTGTGCTATTCAATTTCAAGGAGATTATTTATAGGTTATTTATACCTAAAAGGGCCACAAACCAATGCGCGTTTAACGCCCGGCTTTAAGTGTTCCAGCCCGTCAATAAGTTTCTCATGGCCAATTAAGACCTCTAAAATTTGACCTGAGTAACGAATAGCAGTTTCACGCATCATCCCCATCATTGGCCATCCCCATAAAGATGAAACTAAAACGCCTTCTTGCACAAAATAAGGCTCCGTTAAAAAACTACAACTCATAACGGCTTCAACCGGGCTTCTATTCGTCGGGCTGCCGCCTACCAAATCAATAACCACGGAATGCTCTGGTATTAAATCTTGAATATGTTGATTGCTTATCAAAAAGTTTTCACCTCTTAACTCTGGCGATTGCTCTGCGCCATTGATCACTATATCGACGTCTTTTAGCCAAAAATCAATACGACCTTTAGCTGTTTGAGCCCGACCTAGGACATGAATTCTTTTAATGCCTTGTTGGTGTAATTCATCCAATGCGCCTTGCCCAACATTGCCATAACCAAGAATTACCGCTTTGATATTTTCCTTATCGATTGATGGTTTGTTGTCACGTAATAAGCCCATGCCATATCTTGCCCCTGCTTGTCCCGTTTCATGTAAACACTGAATACGACGTAGGCCAAATTGGGCGGGGGGATGGCTTTCCCTGTAGGAGTCAATTGATTGTTGACCCTGTGATGACTCAAATTCGTTAATATCAAATAAGTGAGTTTTAAGAGAACGTAATTTGTTCAATATGCCTTTGGGGTCTTTAAAACTTTGGCTGTCGTAAAAATATAGCGCATTTGAGCCAGTAGCATCGAGTTCCTCAAATGAAAGAGAGGGCTGAATAATTTGCAAAGAACGGGGGCTACGATTGCCGCAGCGGTTAATAGCACCCCGCAAACGTTCGCTCCAGCCAATAATTCTTACGCGCAATCCACCAATGCTATTGTTCTTAAAGAATGGCATTAACGCTTCGTTCATGGCGACACGACCAAGGATGCGCTGGTCAGTATCGTATTTGGGTGCTTCGCATATTTCTTCCATGGCAATGACATTAATATGCTTATCTTGGAGCAATTTAGCGCGGTCTGGATAAGAGTGAAAATGTGCCATACACAATAATGTGCAACCTTCACTCATTTGTTCTATAGAGGCCAGCGCGGGACCTTTAAACTTAATAATAAGTTCTTTATCTTTATATATTTGTTCAGCCGTTTGCATAATGGCATTATTTTGCAAGTATGCCTCATCACTAAAACCAACACCTTCTCCTGCACCGATCTCAACATAAACCTGAATGCCTGCTTGCACGAGCTGACCAACATCATTGGGCACCAGAGCAACGCGTTTTTCTAATCCTCCGGGATTTTCAGGTGACTCTATTTCTTTAACAAGGGCGATGGAGGAATAACGCGTAAAAGTCTGTTGCATAGATGTACTCTCAGGTAATAAATGTGAAAACAATAAAAGAGCATAACATGAAATATGAACCAACGTTCTTTATCTTTATTTTAACCCAAAAGTTAATATTGGAAAACTATAAGACAGTTGATAATTTAGCTTATTATGGCCCTTCTGGGGGCGAAAGCGCGGCAGCATTGCGAACCGAGAGGTGGTCCTACTTTGTTCACGGCCATAGCGGGGATGTTGTTAGTGCACTATTTTGCTAAGTCATTGAAATAATTGGTGCACCCGACTGGATTCGAACCAGTGACCTCTGCCCTCGGAGGGCAGCGCTCTATCCAGCTGAGCTACGGGTGCCAATGCATGATCGCATGAGTGAGCGGAGACTACTTTTAAATGACCTTAAAGGCAATGACTAATATTGCTTTTGCAGGAATTTCTTATTGGGGCTATTCCCCATAAAAACGGCCCCAAAATGGAGCCGTTCTTTGATATGAATAATTTCGGGGTTCTAGTTGCGGTTGCCCATGAAACGCAACAGAAACAGGAACATATTGAGAAAGTCAAGATAGAGGCTGAGAGCGCCCATAATGGCTTTCTTCTTTGCCATTTCATGACCATCATCCTGAAGATACATCAGTTTGATTTTCTGCGTGTCATAGGCGGTCAGGCCAGCAAAGATCAAAACGCCGCCAACGGAAATGATGAAATCCATCATGCCGGACTGCAGGAACATATTGACGATAGAGGCGATGATGATCCCAAAAAGACCCATCATCAGGAAGGATCCCATACCCGTCAGGTTACGTTTTGTCGTATAACCATAAAGGCTTAGGCTACCGAAGGCCGCGGCTGTTACAAAAAATGTTTTGGCGATGCTGGTGCCGGTATAGACAAACAGGATCGAGGCAATGGCCATGCCAACAAGTCCGGCGTAAATCCAAAATACCATTTGGGCTGTGGAGGCTTGCATATGGTTGATGCGGAAACTGAGGAAAAATACCAGTCCCAGTGGCGCGAACATGACAATCATACCCAGCATGGTCTGCCCGGTCAGGTGAACCGTACCATCCGGTGCGGACGCAAAGGTATAGAGCAGGGAGTAAACCGCCGGGACATTGGCTGTGACATAAGCCATCAGCCCGGTCAAAACCAGCGCAGATGCCATGTAATTATATACGGTAAGCATATAAGCCCTGAGGCCTTCATCAACTTCGGCCGCTGTTTGAGTGCTTGGTTGGGCACCGTAACGGGATTTATAGTCTTCAACCATTAAAATTTATCCTTGTTATTTTCGTAGTGATATGGAGCATATATTGGCAGGATCAGGGGATTTTTCAAGTCTTTCCGGGAATATTCGTCTATTTTACAATAGGTCACTGACGAAAAGATGTTTTAAAAATCCGCTGCTGCCCCGGTCAATAATGTCATAAACCTGTTCAAATCCGTCCATATCGCCGGTATAGGGGTCGGGAACTTCGGTAATGCCGGGGCAATTTTCCGCATATTCCATGAAAAGTTTTATTTTATGCTGTTGATCCGCGGGGCAGATGGCGGTCATGCTATGGATATTCTCCTGATCCATGGCCAGAATATAGTCATAATCGGCGAAATCCTGCCGGGTCAACTGCCGGGCACGCAAATCATCAAGAGTGACCCCGTATTTCCGGGCAATTTCACAAGAACGTCGATCGGGAGCCTTTCCCACGTGATAGGCTGCGGTTCCTGCCGAATCGATGAAGATATTCTCAAGATAGCCATCCCGTATTCCAGCCTGATTTAATTTATGACGGAAAACGCCTTCTGCCGTGGGAGAGCGACAGATATTTCCTAAACATACAAACAAAATTTTTATCATTTTACACTGCTAAATTATTATAGTTTCGATTATGATTGCAATATATACAGAAAAACCCAGCGAGGGAAGATGGCAGTTTATGACAATATCGTGATTTTAACGGGCGCGGGTATATCGGCGGAATCCGGCCTCGATACTTTTCGGGATAAAGGGGGCATTTGGGAGAAATATGACCTTATGGAACTGGCAACCCCGGAAGCCTTTGCCCGTAATCCCGATCTGGTTCATGAATTTTATAATCTTCGCCGTGCCGGGGTCAAAAAAGCTGATCCTAATGCCGCCCACCATGCCCTTGCCAGACTGGAGGAAGAATACCCCGGGAAGGTTAGCCTTATAACCCAGAATGTGGATGGATTGCATGAAAGAGCGGGCAGTCGAAATTTACGACATATGCATGGTGAACTGGACAAAGCCCGTTGTGTGACATGTGGCGCCGTTAGCTTGTGGCGGGAAGATCTGTCAAGGACAAGTATTTGCCCGTCTTGTGGTCAGGCGGGAGGATTGCGGCCTCATATTGTCTGGTTGGGGGAAATGCCCTTCTATATGGACGCG
>JAESPY010000262.1 GCA_016765435.1 Emcibacter sp. | reverse complement strand
GCTGGCCCGCCATAAAACAGACCTTAGAAAACCGCCCGAGACCGCGGAAATTTGCCGCCAAACCACGGAACAAAAATGCTACAGAAAGGTTTGGCTGGACCTTCTGGATTTTCTAAAAGACAAACCCGCCGATCGGCAAATCGCCGAAATCAATATCCATATGAATAAAGCGCCCTATATTACCGATATTATCAACTGGGGCGTTTCGGATTATTGGGCCTCCCTACGGCAGTTCTTTAAAAAGGATGGCGACTGCGAAGATTATGCCATTGCCAAATATATGTCGTTAAAAAAGCTGGGTTTTGATGCGGATATGATGCGCATTGTTGTGGTACAGGACACAAATCTTGATATTCCCCATGCGGTTTTGGTGGTTTCTCTGAACGGGACCCGCCTGATATTGGACAATCAAATTTCTTATGTGGCTAAAGAAAAAGCCGTTTTACACTACCGCCCCTATTATTCCATAAATGAAAAAGCCTGGTGGTTACACAGAATGTAGAACCATCATCTCCGATGCGAACCAATTTTTAACCAAATTTGAAGTAAGATACGATTATCGCTGAAACCCGAATGGTTTCGGATGGTAGTTTTTGTATTTATAGTGATTAGAGTAAATGAGGTCCATGGAAAATTCAGCCTATAAAGAAAGTTCGGCTCCCCCCTGTCAGGTGGATGAGCTTCTTGCGGCCATACATGATATCAAGCGGCATACCGAAGGCTATCGAGGCCTTCATATGCATTTTTCCCTGCTGGAAAGAGCCTATCAACAACCCTATCACCGTCGGACCATAGCCACCGCCTTTAATAAACTTATCCATAGCAAAGAAGGTCAGCTGTTCTGGACCAGTTATTTCGACGTTATTTTCATCTGTAAAGACTGTTCCCTCACCGAACTTGATTCCGCCTTCCTTGCGGCCCGCCGGGCCATCGAAGACAGCCCATTGTTTAAAGAATATCTCAATGCGGACCGGGACGATGAGCTTTGTGACTGGTATGACCTTAAAGAAGATATGCCCCGGTTTATGGAAATGGCCACCAATCTGAAAAATCCGCCGGAAGAAGACAACGCCGCCACCCCCAGCTTAAAATCAATGATTTCCAACCTGAACGACAAGCTGTCCGACACAGGGAATGAGCCGGAATCAGTCGTCTCAAAAACGCCTAGGGCAACGACCACACCGCTTTTTGACCCCATTGCGATCAAAAATACCATCCCGCCTATGGGACCGATACAACTCGATCAGTTGGAACGTAATCTGCTGAATATGGATATATTCCAGATGATGACGGACCAGACAGCCTATGTGATTGCCGGGGACGCAAAACCCCAGCCCATTTTTGTCGAACATTATATTTCTGTGGCGGAAATCAAGAAAAAGCTGCTACCCAATTATAATCTGGCGGCCGATAAATGGCTCTTCCAGCGGTTAACCCGGACGTTTGACAATAAATTGTTACTGGCCCTACCCCAAAGAAATTTGATCCGAAATCAGGTCATCAGCATCAACATCAATGTGGAAACCGTCCTTAGCCGTGAATTTGATAAATTCATCATCAAATTCAAAGCGTTGAATGATCAACCCCTGATTTTGGAAATGGCCTTGTTTGATGTGATCTCCGACATTCAGAAATATTATGATGCGCGGGATAAACTGGCCAAACTGGGCTGCCGAATCAGTCTGGATGCCATTGATGTACAATCTTTAGCGGTCATGGACCGGACTCTTCTGGCCGTCGATTTCCTTAAAATTACCTGGAAACCAGATTATAAGAAATTATTGGGCGGGCCTGAGGAAGAAAATATTATTTCCGCCATCACGGCCCACGGAAACATGCGAATTATCCTCTGTCACTGTGATACCGAGGCCGCCCTGAAATTTGGCAAAGCTGTCGGCATTCACATGTATCAGGGATTTTTGATAGATAAGAAATTCAACGCTTAACCCCATTCTTCAAAAGCCGCTGTTAATATTCTGCACCAGCGCCCTTGAGGAGTTTCTGCGTATGACGCCGCCGATTATCAATGGCATGTTGCAAAGGCGACCTGCCGGAATAATCTTCGATCTCATAATCAGCCCCGGCATCAAGAAGCAGTTTCACAACCGGGTTTTTACGGGCAAGAACAGCGGCAATCAGCGGCGTCGTGCCATTCTTATCGCCTAAATCCAAATCCGCGCCTGCGCCAATCAATAACGCAACCATTGCCCGATCGCCAATCCCCGCCGCAATCACCAAAGGAGTCCGGCCATCTTTCCCGTACAGATTTGGTTTTGCGCCGCTGCCCAACAGATATTTAACCAGCGCGGCTTCTTTCATCTGGGTGGCCTTGATCAAAGGCGTTGTTTTATCATCATAATCACGGGTATTGACATTAACGCCCTTCTCAATGGCAATTTTAATGTCCCGGTAATTAAGATCCTTGATCGCTTTCAAGAACTTATAGGATGCCGAGAAGCTCTGCGCCTGTGCCGACGTCGTCCCCCAAAGAGGACCAAATGTCAGTCCAAGAACCGCTACAATCAAAAAAGTGCCAATGAATCCATATGCCCGCATTTAAAACTCCAGTTTTTAGGTCGCATTCATACCCGATGCCCCCTATATATAGGGGACATTCAATCCAACACCAAAGATATTATTGCTAAATTTCAGGAACATGACCATGACACGACCCAAAATCATTCTGACCCTGCTTATGGTTCTGGCCGGAATTTTCATCTTTGTTACCGCTGGTTATTTTGTAAAAACCGACAAAACCACGATCAAAACGGCACAGCAAAATAACAAGGCCCTGATCGGTGGTCCCTTCTCCCTAATCAATCATCATGGCAAAAGCGTGACCAATGAAGATTTTCGGGGCAAATATATGCTGATTTATTTTGGCTATACCTTTTGCCCGGACATTTGCCCCACAGAACTGCAAATCATGGGTCAGGCCCTTGATCTGGTCCCAAAAGACGTTCTGGCGGATATAACCCCTATTTTCATCACCGTTGATCCCGCACGGGATACGGTGGAGATCATGGCCCAATATGCCCCGGCCTTTCATCCAAATATGATCGGCCTCACCGGAAGTGACGAACAGGTCAAGGCCGTGAAGAAAACCTACCGGGTCTATGCCGCCCCGGAAAAACAGGCCGAAGGCGCCGATCCTGATGCCTATATGGTCAGTCATACTTCCTATACCTATCTTATGGACCGCAACGGCGAATATATCACCCATTTCAAAAGCCGGACAGACCCCGCGGAAATGGCCCGCCGTCTGGAAGAAATTATCCGTTAATGGTAACCGATTCCGCATTCTGGCGTACAAAGAAGCTAACGGAGATGACCGAAAAAGAATGGGAGTCCCTGTGCGATGGCTGTGGCCTGTGCTGTCTTCATAAGTTGGAGGACGAAGACACAGGTGCCATTTCCTATACCGATGTGGCCTGCCGCCTGTTGGATACGGTCAGTTGCCAGTGTAAAAACTATCCTATCCGCAAGAAACTGGTCCCCGACTGTGTGGTTCTGACCCCGGATCAGGTTCCAACGTTTCCCTGGCTGCCGAAAAGCTGTGCTTACCGTCTGGTGAGCGAGGGCAAAGACCTTAATGCCTGGCATCCCTTAGTTTCCGGCTCCAAAACCAGCGTCCATGATGCAGGGATTTCCGTGCAGGGCCGAGTGGTTTCTGAACGGGATGCAGGCGATCTTGAAAATCATATCGTTGACTGGACCGGGGAAGGACATCGGAACCAGATTATTTCATCGGTAATTTTCCGTTGATCCTGCGGCGACACCCCCGTGCCAAAAACCTGAAATTACGGTTTGAGCCCAAAAGCTGTTCGGCTCTGTTGACCCTGCCGCCCGGTGTCTCTGACCGCAAAGCCCTTCAATTTGCCAAAAAGCATCTTGACTGGATCAAGGAACAATATGAAAAAACCCCCGAAGCGATACCTCTTAGCGCCGGGGAGATCATTCCTTATCGGGGCCGGGACGTGGATATCATTCACAAGCCTGACAAGGCGGCAACGGTACAGATGAAGAATGGCCAGCTCATCGTCGGTGGTCCCCTGTCCGGGTTTGAGACACGTCTTCAGAACTGGCTCAAAAAACAGGCCCGCCGGGCTTTAAACCAAGCCGTGAAAAATTTTGACCCCGCATTGGGACAAAGCCCTCACAAGATTATGGTCCGTGATACCACCAGCCGTTGGGGCAGTTGTTCCAGCCGGAAAACCCTGTCCTTTTCATGGCGGCTTATCATGGCTGATCCGGAAATATTACAGTATGTGGTGGCCCACGAGATGGCCCATCTGGTGGAAATGAACCACAGTCCGGCCTTCTGGAAAATTGTTGAAAATCTCTATCCTGACTGGAAGACGTCCCGGCGCTGGTTGAAATCAGAGGGCAACGGCCTGATGTTGATCGGCTGAGACTGCCCGCAGTTTCACCCGCTGTTTCG
>JAESPY010000261.1 GCA_016765435.1 Emcibacter sp. | reverse complement strand
TATAAACATGATACATGTCATATTGCATCTGAGCGACCACCCGGCCGAAGTCAGGAACAAATTTGCCAAATACGCCCGCCTCATTCATCAACCTCAGCATGAATCCCGGACCCTTTTCATAGGTTAGGATTTCCAGAAATAGCCTGTTGGCTTCCGGGTTACGCTGGAGGGTGCGGTTAATCAGATGCAGATTCTGTCGAATACGGCGCAGAGCACGGGGATGAATATCCAGATCATTCCGCTGAGCCACATGGAAAATACGGATCAGGTTAACCGGGTCATCCTTGAGGTCCTTGGATGTGGCGAGAGATATGCGGCTACCTTCGACGGGAAAAATACCCAGCTTTCGGCTACGAAGCCCGAAACTTGGCATCCGAAGGCGGGGTTTGCGCTTATGCTTGTCTTCCAAATACGCACAATAAATCCGCGTCAGATCGCCAACGGTCTTTGCGGTCAGAAAGAAATGCTTCATGAAACGCTCAACACCGGACAATCCCGCCCGGTCGGTATAACCCAGACGATCCGCCAGTATCTTTTGCACGCCAAAAGTTATGCGCTCCTCTGCCCGGCCTGTGACATAATGCAAATGACAACGCACAGTGGTCAGGAAATTATAGGCTTTCTGGAACTGGCGGTAATCACTTCTGGAGAATACCCCCTTGTCCACCACCTCTGCCACGCTCTGAACGCCATAGATATATTTCGATATCCAGTATAGGGTTTGCAAGTCCCGCAAACCGCCCTTTCCTTCCTTGATATTCGGCTCAACCACATAACGGGCCTGCCCCAATTTCACATGACGCGCATCTCGTTCCGCCAGTTTTTCCTCAACAAATTCCGGTTCTGTTCCGGCAACAACCTGATCACGATAACGCTCATGAAATTCTTCATACAATTCCCGGTCCGCACAGATATATCGGGCTTCCAACAGCGAGGTCCGTATGGTCAAATCCTCTTTCGACAGACGCACGCATTCGGCAACCGTCCGCACCGCATGGCCCACTTTCAGACCAATATCCCACAGCATATAAAGGATATATTCCACCACCTGCTCACCCCATGGCGTTTGCTTGTAAGGCAGGAGAAACAACAGATCAACATCCGAATAGGGTGCCATATCAGCCCGCCCGTAACCGCCAATCGCCACCAGACTCAGCCGCTCGCTTAATGTCCTATTCTCCACAGGTAGGATAAATTCTGTTGTGACGATATAGAGCTGAACAATAATGGCATCGGTTAAGAAACTTTGGGCCGAGACCAACGGTTCCCCATTTTCGCCCGCTTCGCAGCGGCCCTTGATTTCATCGAAACCCTTCTGGTAAAATTCCTTGAAAAGCGCCAGCATGGGGACACGGATATCAGACACAGACATATCTTCCTGAAGAAGAGCCAGTTTTTCTGTAAAATCCTTGCGATTGAATATCAGTTTATGTTTTTTAACTTTAACCATTGGTGTTTTTAGCTCTACCCATCCTGTTGCAGTTTTTTCAATTTATATAGAACATCCATAGCTTCCCGTGGTGTCAATTCATCAGGGTTTATGGCAGATGATTCTTTCTCCAGCTTCACCGCCGAACTGTTATCATCACAGTCTCCCCGCACCACTTTGGCTTGTATAGCAGAGAATAATGGCAAATCATCGGCAATATTATTCATTTTCTGACCTTTTGCCGCGCCCTGCCCGCTTTGTTCCAGACTGTGAAGGACCTGTGTCGCCCGTTCAACAACCACTTTGGGCAGTCCGGCCAGTTTTGCCACCTGAATACCATACGACCGATCCGCCGCCCCGCCGCCACTTCATGCAGGAAGATAACCTCTCCCTGCCAGTCCTTGACCTTCATAAAATGCAGGGCCAAATTATCAAGCTTTGACGACAGGGTGGTCATTTCATGATAATGGGTAGCAAATAACGCCCGGCATTTGTTAACCTCATGGATATGTTCCACCGCCGCCCAAGCAATGGACAGACCGTCATAGGTCGCTGTTCCCCGGCCAATCTCATCCAAAATCACCAGCGAACGCGCCGTAGACTGATTAAGGATCGCGGCGGTTTCCACCATTTCAACCATAAAGGTTGACCGTCCCCGCGCCAGATCATCAGAGGCGCCGACCCGGCTGAACAAGCGATCAACAATGCCCACATGGGCCGATTTAGCCGGAACAAAACTGCCCATCTGAGCCATCAATGCGATCAGGGCATTCTGGCGCAGGAAGGTACTTTTACCCGCCTTATTAGGGCCCGTAATCAACCACAGACGGTTGCCGGGGCTAAGATCACAATCATTGGCAACAAAATGATCCACATGGGTCTTTGCCAATGCGGCCTCTACCACCGGGTGACGGCCATTCTCAACCGAAAAGGACAGGCTGTCATCCACCAGTGGCCGGGCATAATTTTTTTCTGCGGCCAATTCCGCCAATGCGGTCGCCACGTCCAACTGCGCCAATGCCTGTGACGCGCTGCTGATGTCCTGCCAATGCAACAGAACCTCCCCCACCAGTTCTTCATAAATCTCATGTTCCAAGGCCAACGCCCGGTCCGCCGCCTGTCCGATTTTTCCGGCAAGTTTCGCCAACTCACTGCTGTTAAAGCGCACCACATTAGCCAATGTCTGACGGTGGATAAATTCTTCATTATGAGGCGGCGACATCAGCTTATCACCATGCAGAGCTGTTACCTCAATAAAATACCCCAACACATTGTTATATTTAATTTTTAATCCATTTATTCCAGAAACTTCCCGGTATTTGGCTTCCAATGCCATGATCAGACGCTTGCTCTCACTGGACAGCATACGAAACTCGTCAAGGGCCGCATGATAGCCTCTGGCAACGAAATTCCCGTCCCGAATGATGGTCGGCAGGTCTTCGGACAGCGCCCGCCGCAGTAAATCAATAGTTCCCCCGTGAGAGCCCATATTTTTAAGGATATTTTCAATATCCTCCGGCAATGAAATCAGGTCACCGCCCTCTGCCCCGCTCCGATTCTGAAAACTATTTTTAATATCAGCGGCCTGTATCAATCCGTCTCGCACCGCCGCAAGATCACGGGGTCCACCCCGGCCCAACGACAGGCGCGACATGGCCCGTTCCAGATCAGGGCAGCGTTTCAAAAGCTCTCTGATTTTATGGCGAAATCCTTCATGGGTATGAAAATAAGCCACCAGATCAAGTCGGCGGTTAATGGTATGCACCGCCATCAAC
>JAESPY010000260.1 GCA_016765435.1 Emcibacter sp. | reverse complement strand
GGGGAGCTTATTGTGGTTGGTTATGTCCGTTCGGAGCCTTGCAGGAATTGACCAACAAGATCGCCAGATATTTCAAAGTACCACAGATCACGTTGCCCTGGTGGTTGCATGAACGGCTATGGCCACTGAAATATATGATCTTCCTTGGGCTGTTGGGGATGTCGGTTTACTCCCTGAATATGGCCGAGCATCTGGCGGAAATCGAGCCATTCAAGACGGCGATTGTTCTGAAATTCATGCGCAGTTGGCCTTATATTCTGTTTGTGGTTGTTTTGCTGGGGGCGGGCTTGTTCATTGAGCGGTTCTATTGTCGTTATCTTTGTCCATTGGGCGCGGCACTGGCCATCCCGGGTAAGCTTGCCATGTTCAACTGGCTGAAGCGATATCGGAATTGCGGCGACCCTTGTCATATATGCGCCAAGGAATGCATGGTTCAGGCCATTGATCCCAAAGGCAATATTAATCCCAATGAATGTTTGCATTGCATGGCCTGTCAGCAGACTTACGTTGATGAAAAAGTTTGTCCGGTGATGATCCATAAAATAACCAAGGTTAGAAAAGAGACATTGCATAAGACACGCAAATTAAATCAGACCAGAGAAATAGGAGACTAAAGACGAGATTGGGACCGGTCATTGCTGGGCTGGTCCAATATGTAAGGGGAGCCGAATTTGGCGTTGTTGTCATCGGACCTTAATTACGGAGAAGACTTGAAATCTGGACGTAGGAAGCTGGATTTCGGGGATATATTTTTTAAACAGGAGAAAGTTATGACAGAAGAATCCAAAAAGTCTGGATTTTCCAGACGTTCCGTGTTGGGCGGGTCCGCCCTTGCGGCAGGTATCGGCATGATGGGTGTCGGCGCCATGTTGCCACAAACGGCACAAGCCAAAGGCAAAAATGAGGTTGGTCCGGGAGATCTGGACGAATATTATGGTTTCTGGAGCGGGGGCCAGTCCGGCGAAATTCGGATCGTTGGTGTGCCGTCCATGCGGGAAATGATGCGTATTCCGGTTTTCAACCAATGTAGTGCCACCGGTTGGGGCCGTACCAATGAAAGTATCAAGATACTGACAGAAAATATGTTGCCTCAGGAAAAAGAATTCTGGGCTGACAAAGGTGGTTTCCCTAAAAATGGCGATACCCACCATCCCCATATGTCTTTCACGGACGGGGCCTATGATGGTCGGTATATTTTTGTCAATGACAAGGCCAATACCCGTGTGGCTCGTATCCGCTGTGATATTATGAAAGTGGATAAAATTATATCCATTCCTAATGCTGCGGATATTCATGGACTGCGTCCGCAGAAATATCCCCGTACAGGCTATATTTTTGCCAATGGTGAACATCGGGTGCCGTTGCCTAATGATGGCACTGTGCTGGATGATCCCAGTAAATACCATGCTATCTTTACCGCCATTGACGGCGACACAATGAAAGTGTCCTGGCAAGTAATGGTTGATGGTAATCTGGATAATACCGATGCGGATTATCAGGGAAAATATGCTTTCTCCACCTGTTATAACTCAGAAGAAGGCGTTACATTGGCGGAAATGACCTCCAATGAACAGGATTGGGTCGTTGTTTTTGATATTGCAGCCATTGAAAAAGGCGTCAAAGCCGGAGACTTTAAAATCTATGATGGGGATGTGCCAGTATTAGACGGGCGCAAGGGATCAAAATATACCCGTTATATTCCCATATCCAACAGCCCTCATGGGATCAATACCTGCCCAGATGGTCATCATGTTATGATTAACGGTAAATTGTCCCCGACGGTTTCAGTGATGGATGTACGCAAACTGCCGGACCTGTTTAAAGACAAGATCAAACCACGGGATGTGATTGTTGCCGAACCACAATTGGGTCTTGGCCCGCTTCATACGGCCTTTGATAATCGGGGGAATGCCTATACCACATTGTTCCTCGACAGTCAGATTTGCAAATGGGACATTAAAAAAGCCATTCAGAAATATGCCGGGAAAGATGTTGACCCGATTATTCAGAAACTGGATGTGCATTATCAACCGGGTCATAACCATACGACCATGGGTGAAACCAAAGATGCTGATGGTAAATGGTTGGTTTCTCTTAATAAATTCTCCAAGGACCGCTTTATAAATGTGGGTCCTTTGAAACCGGAAAATGATCAGTTGATCGATATCTCCGGGGATGAGATGAAGATCGTCCATGACAGTCCGACGTTTGCCGAACCCCATGATTGTATTATGGTTCACCGGTCATTGGTTAATCCTTTGAATGCTTATGGTCATGATCATCCGTATTTTGCGGATTTGGCGGCTCAGGCCAAAAAAGACGGTTTCGAAAGTTTGGATGAGGCCGATGGTGTCATCCGGGATGGCAACTAGGTCCGAGTCTATATGTACTCACAGGCCCCGAGCTTCTCACTGGAGAAATTCACCGTCAAGCAGGGCGATGAAGTCACGATGATTATCACCAATATTGATGATGTGGATGACCTCACACATGGGTTCTCTCTGTCCAATTACGGGATTGCCATGGAAGTGCCGCCGCAGGGTAGTGCATCCGTGACCTTCGTAGCGGATTCTCCCGGTGTTCATTGGTCCTATTGCCAGTGGTTCTGTCATGCGCTCCATATGGAAATGCGTGGCCGGATGTTGGTTGAGCCAAAATATGGCATTATTGTATGTGGTATAATTTATCACAAAAAATAGGGGGTGCGGCGAAGGTGATCTTTGCCGCATCCTTCCTTCTGTGCGCTATCCTTCCGGCCCTTGCCAAGGATATTACGGTCACGGAAAATCTTCAGCTTGCCCTTGAGAATGCCGAGGCCGGGGACAGTCTTTTACTGTCTGCGGGAACCTATGCCGGACCATTGTTGCTGTTAAAGCCAGTGAAAATCATCGGTGGACCGGGCGTGATTATTAAAGGCAACGGATCGGGCAATGTGATTACGGTGAAATCTCTCGGTGTCACCTTGTCGGGTTTGACCATCACCGGGTCCGGGCTTTTGCTGGAAACGCAGGATTCCGGTGTTTTTCTTTCAAAAAAAGCCACCGGAGCCATTGTCGAAGACAATAGAATATCCAATAATCTGATTGGGGTTTATATTTGGGGGGCAAATGACGCCATTGTCCGCCGTAATATCATCCGAGGCCGTCAGGACATGCGGGTGAATGAGCGCGGTAACGGGGTGCAGATATGGAATGCGCCCGGTGCCATTGTCGAGGATAATGATATCCAGTTTGGTCGGGACGGCATTTTTGTCACCACCAGCAAGAACAACATCTTCCGGCGCAACATACTCCATGATGTGCGGTTTGCGGTCCATTATATGTATACCAATAAAAGCAAAGTGGTGGATAATATCTCGCGCGGCAATGATATTGGCTATGCGATCATGTTCTCTACCCATGTGGATATGATCGGGAATCAGTCGATAAATGACAAGGAACGGGGCATATTGTTTAATTATGCCAATAGGATTAAAGTCCTGAACAACAGAGTGACTGGCGGGCCGGAGAAATGTATATTCATCTATAATTCCAACCGCAATATCATTCAGGGAAATTTGTTTTCAGGCTGTGATATCGGTGTGCAATTTACCGCCGGGTCCGAAAAAAATGACATCACAGGCAATGCTTTTGTCGAAAATAAAACACAGGTTAAATATGTTGGCACCCGCTGGCTGGAATGGTCAAAGGATGGCCGGGGCAATTACTGGAGCGATAATGCGGCCTTTGACATGGACGGGGATGGTATCGCCGACAGTATTTACTGGCCAAATGACTTGACAGACCAGATTTTATGGCGGTATCCATCGGCAAAGCTGTTGGTGAACAGCCCGGCGGTTCAGGTTTTAAAATGGGCGCAATCGGCCTTTCCTGCTCTGCATCCCGGTGGTGTGGTGGATAGTGCACCATTGATGAAAATACCAAAAAATATGAGTTTTGAGTAATGCATGTGAAGTCAAATATAGAACTGATGTCAGTTTCAAAAGACTATGGTCAAACCAAAGCCGTTGATGCGGTTGACCTTGTGGTTTCGCCGGGGGAATGTCTTGCACTGGTCGGCCATAACGGGGCCGGAAAAAGCACATTGATTAAGATGATCCTCGGGTTGGTGCGGCCCACCGATGGCACGGTGACGGTCATGGGCCATGACCCTTTGACGGCATCTTTTAACCGGGTGCGCGCGGCCATTGGTTTTTTACCGGAACAGGTGTTGTTCCAGAATAATATGACGGGCCGGGAAACGCTGGAATTTTATGCTCGCTTGTAAGGCGTCTCTGTGGACGGGTTGGACGATCTATTTCGGCGTGTGGATCTTGCTCCGGCGGCGGATAACCGTATTTCCACCTATTCCAAAGGCATGCGGCAACGGCTTGGGCTGGCACAGGCTTTGATTGGCACCCCGGACCTGTTGATATTGGATGAACCCACATCGGGTCTTGATCCGGCCTCGCGTCAGAATGTCTACAGCATTATCAATGAGGCCAAGCTGGCCGGAGCGACCGTGGTGATTTCATCCCATGCGCTGACCGAACTGGACAGCCGCATCGACCGGGTGGCGATCCTGAACCGGGGCAAGCTTGCGGCTTTAGGCACGATCGCGGATTTGCGCCGGAATATCGGATTGCCCGCAGAAATTACAATTCATGCTACGGCGGAGTCACTGACATCGTTAACGGCGCATTTCGGGGATAAATGTCTTGTCAACGGCGTGGCACAGCTTTCCTGCCCAGTGGATCAAAAGGTGCCTTTCCTGAAAGACTTGATGGCACTGGATATTCCGTTTACCGATATTGAAGTTAATGACCCGAGCCTTGAACAGGTCTTTATGGCCTATACTCGTAAAGAAGGGCTGGCGGAATGAACAGACTCTGGACACTTATCACCAAAGAGGCCCGTGATGGCTACCGGAATCGCTGGGTGGTTATGATTACACTGGTGATGACCGGGCTTGCCCTGACCTTGAGCCTTTTGGGCAGTGCGCCCACGGGTACGACAAGTATTAGCCCGCTGGCCGTGACCGTGGTCAGCCTGTCCTCTTTAAGCATCTTTTTCATTCCTTTGATCGCCTTGTTGCTGGCCTATGACAGTGTGGTGGGGGAGGCCGAACGGGGGACTTTAATCCTGTTGCTGACCCACCCGGTTAGTCGAACAGAGGTGATTTTGGGTAAATTCATTGGCCATCTGTTCCTGTTGACCATTGCCATTGTTATTGGGTACAGCGTTGCCGGGGCCGCCATTGCCTTTACTGCAGAGGGCGGATTTGCGGCTCAGGAATGGGACAGTTTTTTGCGGCTGCTGTTGTCCTCTACACTGCTTGGAGCCATATTCCTGAGTATCGGTTATGTGATTAGCACATGGGTTCGGGAGCGGGGCATGGCGGCGGCATTGGCCATCGGCATATGGCTGTTATTTGTTCTGTTGTATGATATGGGGCTGTTGGCACTATTGGCGGCGGACGGTGAGGGTATGCTAAGCGGCACATTTGTTAAATGGCTGATGCTGGCGAATCCCACGGACAGTTACCGCATGTTTAATCTGACGTCGAGCAACGCTACGGCCTTGTTGTCGGGCATGGCGGGGTTGAGCGCGGAACATCGGGTATCGGATTTCAGTCTGATTGTGATCATGCTGG
>JAESPY010000259.1 GCA_016765435.1 Emcibacter sp. | reverse complement strand
GACATGACTGCCTTTTGGCATGACCGGAAAATTCCCCTGTTGCAGGTCTATGGCTCCAGCGAAACCTGCCCCATCGCCATTCACCAAAAAGCGGATAATGCCTTTGACACCGAAGGCGCGATAGGATTTCCGGCCCTTGAATGTCAAGTTCGAATCATCGATGACGACGGTCAGGATTGCACCATCGGGCAGGCCGGTGAAATGTTACTCAAAGGCCCCAATATCATGTCCTGTTACTGGCAGGATCAATCCGCCACGGATAATGCCTTGAAAGACGGCTGGTATTACACCGGAGACATTGGTTATCAAGACGAACAAGGCTGCTATTATTTTGTCGATCGTAAAAAAGATATGATCATTTCCGGCGGTGAAAACATCTATCCCGCGGAACTGGAAGCCGTCCTTGGCAGCCATAGCGATATTCAGGAAATTGCCGTGGTCGGCCGCCCCGATGACCGATGGGGAGAGGCCGTGGTGGCCTTCGTTGTCCTGAAAAACGGTTCTTCCCTGAAGGATACCGACATATTGGACTGGCTCGGCGGCAAACTCGGACGATATAAACATCCGCGCGCGTTCCATTTCATTGACCAAATGCCGCGCAATGGCATGGGCAAAATTGTCAAAGAAGACCTGAAAAATATTGCCTGAGGATACGCAGGATTGCAAAAAACCTGATCCTGCTGTATTGACAGCCTGTCGATAAATAACAGGGAATATAACGTGACAGACTTTGATGTCATCATCATCGGGGCCGGAGCCGCAGGGCTGATGTGCGCCATAGAGGCCGGTAAAAGAGGTCGCCGGGTTCTTATCATGGAAAGCAACGACACCGTTGCCGGGAAAATTCGTATTTCCGGCGGTGGCCGCTGTAATTTCACCAACAAGGACAGCAGCGCGGCAAATTTCCTGTCAAAAAACCCGCGCTTTTGCCTGTCGGCCCTGAAACGCTATCGGCCACAGAATTTTATCAAGTTGGTAGAGAAGTATGACATCGCCTACCATGAAAAAAAGCTGGGCCAATTATTCTGTGACGGAAAATCTCATCAGATCATTGATATGCTGCTGAAAGAATGTGACGCCGCCGGGGTCGTCATTCAAACATCCCAATCCGTGGAGGATGTGGAAAAACAGGAAAATGGCTTTCGGCTATTAACCGCTTATGAGACCTTCACCTGCGCCTCTCTGGTGATTGCCAGTGGCGGCAAATCCATACCCAAAATGGGCGCGACCGGATTTGGGTATGATCTGGCCCGGCAATTTGGCCACACGATTATCAAGCCGGAACCAGCACTGGTACCCCTCACTTTTCAGAATATACAGTTGGAAAAATTAAAATCTTTGGCCGGGGTTTCCACAGATGCCGTAGTCAGCCTTGGCAAGACATCCTTTGCCGAAGCTCTTCTTTTCACCCACCGGGGTCTTAGCGGTCCGGCCATATTACAGATTTCATCCTATTGGACGGCCGGAGATGAGGTCCAGATTAACCTCTCCCCCAACCGGGATATGCTGGATTTTCTGAAAGAACAGCGCACAACCCAGCCAAAGCAGGAACTTCATAATATCCTGACACAGCGCTTTGCCCGGCGACTGGCCCAGTTTATCTGTGATGAGGTGGCGTGGGCGGACGGTTGGCGGACCTGTCCAACAAGAAACTTGAGCTGGTGGCGGACTTTATCCATAACTGGCGCATCCGCCCCAACGGCACCGAAGGTTTCCGAACCGCAGAAGTCACCCGCGGCGGTGTCGATACCCGTGAAATATCATCCAAAACATTTGAAAGCGCAAAAGCCGCTGGCCTGTATTTCATTGGCGAAGTGGTCGATGTCACCGGACAATTGGGCGGCTATAATTTCCAATGGGCCTGGGCATCCGGCCATGCTGCCGGGCAATATGTCTAAGTAAGTAGTTGGTTGGCAGCGGAGAGGTTGTGTGTTTTTGTTTAGCCTCAGGCGCCGGCGCTCCGCTTAGGCTATCCTCGCATTGGCTCGGGCGCGCGTTGCGCTTGCCTCAGTCCCTTCGGGGCTTCGGATTGGAGTATTTGCGGCGGAGGGCGGAGATTTATTCTTTTTGTTGCTGACGGAAAGGTTTCAGTAACCGGAGCCGACCAGGCGAAGGCAAGGCCAAGTGGCCGCCCGGAGCTTTAGCGTAGGAGGGGGAGCGCCCACGGCGCGGGGGAATTTTCCCCCTTCAAATAAAAAAACACCCCAAGTATAAACCTATCCCCTTAAAACAAAAACACCCCAATTTCCGCCTTAAAAAGATAAAAACCCTTACTGATAAACCCCATACAGGAGATAAAGCAACAGACTACCCACAATGCCGCCTGTCAGGCCATAGAGGAATAACTTCAAAGAACTGCGGCGCAGGCCTTGGTTTTGCGCTTCCTGCATTTTTCGCGCCGCATTGGTCAGTATTTCAACATCGTCGAGGATTTTCGGAAGGCGACTCAGGCTATCGAGGGTCATTTCGGCGAAATCCCGAATCTTTGCCTGTGGACCGAGGTTCTCTCGCATCCATTTTTCGATAATCGGTTGGGAGGCTTCCCACATATTGATTTCCGGATACAGGTTAAGCGCGACCCCCTCGACCGTGACCATGGTTTTTTGCAGCAGAATAAGCTGTGGCTGGGTCTGCATATTAAAGGTCTCGGTGGTTTCAAAAAGCTGGGCCAGTAATTTACCCACGGAAATTTCTGCAACTGGTTTTCCGGCGATCGGTGCGCCAATGGCCCGAATGGCCTGTTTGAATTTTTCCAATGACTGGTCTTGCGGCACGTAACCGTTATCGAAATGGGCTTTTGCAATCAGGTCATAATCCTGCGTGATAAAGCCATAGAGAATTTCGGCAAGGCAGCGTCTGGTTTTTTTGTCGATCCGGCCCATGATGCCAAAATCAATGGCGGTAATTTTATTGTTATCACAGGCAAAAAGATTTCCCTGATGAAGGTCCGCATGGAAAAAACCGTCATTCAAGGCCTGTGTCAGAAAGCTGTGGACCAGCCCCTCAGCCAATTTTTTCAGGTCATAACCGGCAGTGATCATATCGGCCTTGCGGGAAAAGGGTATGCCGTCCACAAGGCTGGTGCAGAGAACACGGCGGCTGGTTAGGTCCCAGTCCACATCCGGCACCGCATAATCCGCATTGCCCGTATTATTATCTTTCAGTTCCGATGCGGCGGCGGCCTCATAGCGTAAATCCATTTCAAGGGCGATGGTCTCGGAAATGGTTTCCACCACTGATGTGGGTTTCAACCGCCGGGCCTTAGAGGAAAAACGTTCCATCATCCGCGCCAGCCACAGAAAGCTTTCCAGATCGCGGGCAAAGGCCTTTTCAATACCGGGACGCAAGACTTTTACCGCCACACGCCGCCCGTCTTTCGTGGTGGCAAAATGCACCTGCGCGATGGAGGCGGCGGCCACGGGTGTACTGTCAAATTCCGTGAACAGATCGTCCAACGGGGCGGAGAGTTCCTGCTCAATGATACGGATAGCCTGCTCGCCGGGGAAGGGCGGGACTTTATCTTGTAAGCGCATCAGGCCAAGGGCCACTTCCGGTCCCATAATGTCGGGCCGGGTGGCCATGGCCTGACCGATTTTGATGAAGCTTGGCCCCAGAGACTGAAAGGCCTCGACCAGATGACTGTCTTTGTCCTTATCAGAAGATTTTTTGCCCATCTTGCGTAGTTTTCTTAACCGGGCGACGGCTTTGGGCTGTTCGCCAAATAAGGACAGAAGGTCCATCAGGGCATCATGGCGGGACAGAACAAAGGCAACCCGGATCAGATGACCCATATGACGCAGACTTTTAAACACGCTAGATTTTCCATCCTGAATGCAGGGCGACCACGCCGCCGGTCATGTTACGATAAGTGACACGCTGGAACCCGGCGTCTTCGATCAGGCTTTTGAATTTGTCCTGCGGCGGGAATTGGCGAATGCTTTCCACCAGATATTGGTAAGACTCCCGGTCGCCGGTAATCATTTCGCCGAATCGAGGCAGCAGGTGAAAGCTGTAAGTGTCATATATTTTATTGAGCAGAGGCATATCCACCTTGCTGAATTCCAGACAGAGGAAGCGGCCGCCCGGTTTTAAAATTCGGTGGGCTTCGGCCAGTGCCTTGTCAATATTGGTGACATTGCGGATACCAAAGGCGATGGTATAGGCATCAAAGCTGTTGTCGGGAAAAGACAAAGATTCCGCGTTGCCGCATACCCATTCGATATTTCTCAGGATACCCCGGTCAATGGCCCGGTCCCGTCCCACTTTCAACATTTCGGCATTGATGTCACAAACGGTAACTTCTGCGGGGGTGGCATCGGTTTTTGTGCGCTTTTGCGCCGCGTCGAGGAACCGAAAGGCGATATCTCCGGTGCCGCCTGCCACATCCAGAAGTTTCATGCCGGGTTGCGGGCGCAGGACCCGAATCATGTCATTTTTCCACAGGCGATGCAGCCCGCCGCTCATAACATCATTCATGACATCATATTTTTGAGCGACACTATCAAACACATTGCGAACCATGCCTTGTTTGGCGTTCTTGTCTACGGTTTTGAAACCGAAATGGGTGGTTTCCCCAGTCTCTTGCTGTTGGTTTTCCTCTGTCATATCCGCAACATAAACCACTGCGTCACGGGGTGCCAGTTTTTTAGGTGTTTTTTTGTTGGAGGGGGGAGAGGGGGGATGGAGAGGTTGTGTTTTTTTGTTTGGCCTCAGTCGCCGGCGCTCCGCTTAGGCTATCCTCGCATTAGCTCGGGCGCGCGGTCGCGCTTGCCTCCGCCCTTTGGGCTTCGGGTTGGAGTATTTGTGGTGGAGGATGGAGAGGTTGTGTTTTTTTGTTTGGCCTCAATCGCCGGCGCTCCGCTTAGGCTATCCTCGCATTAGCTCGGGCGCGCGGTCGCGCTTGCCTCCGCCCTTTGGGCTTCGGGTTGGAGTATTTGTGGTGGAG
>JAESPY010000258.1 GCA_016765435.1 Emcibacter sp. | reverse complement strand
CTGGCCGGACTGCCC
Source organism: Emcibacter sp. (assembly GCA_016765435.1). GTDB lineage: Bacteria > Pseudomonadota > Alphaproteobacteria > Sphingomonadales > Emcibacteraceae > Paremcibacter. The sequence continues at coordinate 4,850 of JAESPY010000258.1, read as the reverse complement.
GAACCGGAAACCATGCGTCATTATACCCGCCTGAGCCGGAAAAACTATGCCATTGATATGGGCTTATACCCTCTGGGTTCCTGTACCATGAAACATAACCCGCGACTGAATGAGAAGGTGGCCCGCCTGCCCGGTCTTTCTGATATTCATCCTCTGCAACCGGTGTCCACCGTGCAGGGTGCGCTGGAATTGATGGATACACTGGCCCATTGGCTGAAAACCCTGACCGGAATGCCCGCCGTTGCCATGTCACCCAAAGCCGGGGCCCATGGGGAGCTTTGTGGTTTAATGGCCATTCGGGCTGCACTGGACAAACGGGGCGAGCAACGCTCTATCGTTCTGGCCCCGGAATCAGCGCATGGTACCAATCCGGCCACGGCGGCTCTTTGTGGTTATAAAGTCAAAAACATTCCGGCCACGGACGATGGTCGGGTGGATCTGGCCGCGCTTAAAGAAGCCCTTGGACCGGATGTGGCGGCGATTATGCTGACCAATCCCAATACCTGTGGCCTGTTTGAGCGGGACATCATTGAAATTGCCGATGCAGTCCATGACATTGGCGGATATTTCTATTGCGACGGGGCCAATTTCAACGCCATTGTCGGCAAAGTTCGTCCCGGTGATCTGGGCGTTGATGCCATGCATATCAATCTGCATAAAACCTTCTCCACACCCCACGGCGGCGGTGGTCCCGGTGCCGGACCCGTTGTACTGTCCGAGGCTCTGGCCCCCTTTGCGCCCGTGCCTTATGTGGTTCAGGGGGACGATGGTTTTGAATTGGTCGAGCATGTGCCGGACGGATCGGACAGCTTTGGCCGGATGACTGCCTTTCATGGGCAGATGGGCATGAATATCCGCGCTCTTGCCTTTATGATGTCCCACGGAGCCGATGGTCTGGCCCGTGTGGCCGAGGATAGCGTCCTCAATGCCAATTACGTCATGGCGTCACTGGAAGATGTTATGACCGTAAGCTATCCCGGACCCTGTATGCATGAATGTCTGTTTGATGACAGATTTCTGGCGGGCACCGGCGTTGCCACATTGGATTTTGCCAAGGCCATGATTGATGAGGGCTATCACCCCATGACCATGTATTTCCCCTTGGTGGTCCACGGGGCCATGCTGATCGAACCCACGGAAAGCGAAAGCAAACAATCCGTTGACCAGTTTATCGGTTCCCTACGTCATCTAGTGGCAGAGGCGAAATCCGGCAATACGGACCTGTTTACTGGTGCGCCCTATTTCGCTCCGCTCCGACGGTTAGATGAGACTTTAGCTGCGCGTAAACCTGTGTTACGGTGGCGCAAACCGGAATAAGGGAAGAATAAGGGAAGAGGACTCATGGGTAAAATTTTTAAGATAGCCGGGGCAACGATGTTCGTTGCCCTGATCGTTTTTGCGGGAATCGTTGCCTTTAATTATGAACAGGCCAGTCGGCTTTATGCCACCATGACGCTGTTTGATAAACAAAACATCCTGTATAATTTTTCTCACATGGATAAGGTTTTCCTGAGCAAACCCATCAAACGATCCGGTTCGGTGTTTAACTTTGGTCACGCCCCCCACGATTTGCCCGACAGTTTTACCTATCGCGGCGAGACCCTCGCCACCGATGAATTCCTGAAACGCAGAGCCACAACGGCTCTTGTGGTCATCAAAGATGATAACATTACTTTCGAGAAATATTATCAGGGCACAAGCGAAAATGATCTGCGTATTTCATGGTCCATGGCCAAATCTTTTACCGTAACTCTGTTCGGTATTGCGGTTCAGGAGGGCCTGATCGATATTGATGCGCCTGTGGAAAAATATCTGCCGGAAATGAAGGGCAGCGGATATGAGGGCGTACCAATCCGTGATGTGCTGCAAATGTCATCGGGCGTTCAATGGAACGAAGATTACGCCGATTTTTATTCCGACATCAACCGCATGGGGCGTATATTGGCCATTGGCGGGTCTTTGGATGACTTCACCACCACGCTGAAAAATGAAAAACCCTCGGGACAGGAATTTCACTATGTCTCCATGGATACCCATATCATCAGTATGATCGCCCGCAGGGTCACTGGCAAAAGCCTGATCGCTCAAGTGGAAGAGCATATCTGGTCCAAAATCGGCATGGAAGCCGATGCCTATTGGATTACCGATTCCAAGGATGCGGAATTCGCTCTGGGTGGTCTGAATGTACGCACCAGTGATTTTGCCCGTTTTGGCCGACTATATCTTAATCAGGGCAACTGGAACGGTGAGCAGATCGTGTCCAAAGAATGGATTTTGGCTGCCACCAGTGCTGCCTCTGCCCATAACAAGCCGGGACCGGGTAAATTTGGCTATGGTTTTCAATGGTGGCTGGCCCCCGACGCCCGTCCCGGTGAATTTTTCGCCGTTGGGGTTTATGGTCAATTTATCTATATCAACCAGCCGGAAAATATGGTTATCGTGAAAAATTCAACTGATGTAGATTTCATGAATGCCCTCAACTCCAAACATGAAGCCATAACATTCTTCCGAGCGATCACTGATAAATTACACAATGAATCAAAAGAAGCAGATGCTACCCCTCTGCCTCAACCTGTCGGGTAATATCCTCGATCCGTTTAAGGGTGTGACTCAGGGTCTTTTGCAGATGAGCCGACTGATCCTGTGAGTCTTTGAATTCCATAGGCTTTCCATCACGGGCTTCGTCCAGTTCATCCGCCAGTAAAATCGCGGTCATCAGCAGCAACCGGATATCGGAAACAGACCCCATGGCCTTAGCAATCTGATCGGCCTTGCCATTAACGTAATCGGCTAATTTTGACAGGCGTTCCCCCTCCCCATCCTGACAGGCGAGGTGATAATCCTGATTGTTAAATTTGACAATTACATTAGCCATGTTTCAATTCCATTTTAGTTTGACCTACCGCCCCGCTACTTGAGGTCATCTTTAATTATGACCTACCGCCCCGCTACTTGAGGTCATATAGATAATTTCAAATTAATGAAGGCTTTTCTGCGCAATAATCTGATCCAGATCATGCAACGTGGCCGTCAATTCTTTTTCTGCCGAGTCGTTTGCATTTTCCAACCGTTTGCACTTTGCTTCCAGCGCCTCATAACTTTTTTTCAAGGCAATACAATGCCTTTTCATTTCTTCCTGATCACGAGACAGCTGTATATTCTTTGCTTCAAGCTGTTCGATATAGATCGCCTGCTCGCTGGTGCTTACCTGCTCCTGTTTTTCGCTGTTCAGTACGGCCCTTTCAAGGCGCGTCAAGGCTTCCTCCAACGCGGCATCCGCCTGTTCCATGTTCATCTCTTCTATGTGGTCGACCATATTATTTCTGCTCTTTGAATTTATGAAATGACATATTTCTTTTGCCCAAGGCGTATGACGCATTGTTACAAATAAAAATGTCTTTTTGAAGCCAAAAAATTAAAAACAATTCAGAAGCCTTTGTTTTCGCATAAATTCATACAAGCAGGTTGACGAAAGCACCGCAAACGTTCATTGTGCCGCCACTAATACAGGGTATTTTTCATCAATTCTATACAGTCGGTAAGATTAATCATGACAATTTCATTTTCCCATATGGCCAATGCGATCCGCGCTTTGTCCATGGATGCTGTGCAGGCGGCGAATTCAGGACATCCGGGCATGCCCATGGGGATGGCCGATGTGGCAACGGTCCTATACACCAAACATTTAAAATATGATCCCACATGGCCGGAATGGCCCAACCGGGACCGGTTTATCCTGTCCGCTGGTCACGGGTCCATGTTGCTCTATTCCCTGCTTTATCTAACCGGATATAAAAGCCCGACGATTGAAGACATCAAGAATTTCCGCCAATTGAATCAACCTTGCGCCGGGCATCCTGAATATGACGAACTGGCCGGGGTAGAAATGACCACGGGACCTTTGGGACAAGGATTGGCCTCGTCCGTTGGTTTTGCTTTGGCAGAACGGCTGTCCAATGCCCGCATGGGAGATGTCATTGATCATCATACCTATGTCATTTGCGGCGATGGCTGCCTGATGGAAGGCATCAGCCACGAAGCCATTTCCATGGCCGGACATTTGAAGTTGGGCAAAATGATCGTGCTTTGGGACGATAACGAGATTTGCATTGATGGCAGCACAAGTGCCACCGTCTCCGATGATCAGATCGCCCGTTTTTCTGCCTCTGGCTGGCATGTTCAGGCCATTAACGGCCATGATGCCGAAGAAATTGATGCCGCCATCGAAGCCGCCAAACAGGACGATCGCCCCTCTATGATTGCCTGTCGCACCACCATTGGTTACGGCGCCCCGACTAAGCAAGGCACAGCCGGTGCCCACGGCGCACCGCTGGGGGTCGATGAAATCGCCGCCGCCCGTAAGATGCTTGACTGGCCTCACGCTCCTTTTGTTATCCCGGAAGATATTCTGGGCGCATGGGCCGAAGCCGGAAAACGCTCACAGGATATAGCAGAGCAGTGGAAAATAGCTTTTGACGGGCTGGATGAAGAAATCAAGACTGACTTTAACCGTCGTCTGAACAACCAGCTTCCGGCTAACCTTGAAGGTGCCATCAACGCTTTCAAAAAAGATCTGGCGGAAAATCCGGTCAAGGTCGCCACCCGTAAAGCCTCCCAAATGGCGTTGGACGTGATTAACCCCATCGTTCAGGAAACCATTGGCGGGTCTGCGGACCTTACCGGATCAAACCTGACCAAAACGGCGGATCAAGACACCATCACTGGACAGGATTTTACGGGACGTTATAAGTATTACGGCGTTCGCGAATTCGGCATGTCTGCGATCATGAACGGCCTTGCCCTGCACGGAGAATATATTCCTTACGGCGGGACTTTTATGGTCTTTACCG
>JAESPY010000257.1 GCA_016765435.1 Emcibacter sp. | reverse complement strand
TTGATCATTGTGGCCAATCACCCTATCGGATCGTTGGATGGTCTGGCTTTGCTGCGGTTGGTATCCCATGTACGTCGTGACGTCAAAATCGTTTCCAACGAACGTTTGCGGGCCATCAAACCCATCGAAAACCTGATATTTCCAGTGGATAATATTTCGGGCAGCACCACCCGGTTGCAGTTGTCCGCGATCAGTGATTATTTGAATGAAGATGGGGCGGTGATTATCTTTCCGGCGGGCGAGGTATCCCGTATGGGGCCACGCGGTGTTCGGGATGGTAAATGGCGCAAGGGTTTCCTGAAAATTGCCCGGCGGACCCGCTCGCCCATTCTGCCCGTTTATGTCCATGCGCGCAATTCATTGGCTTTTTATCTGGCGTCTTTTGTTTTCCGGCGGCTGTCCATGGTGATGCTGGTGCGGGAAATGTTTGGTCAGGCGAAGAAAACCGTTCCGATCCGGGTAGGCGAATTGGTAGATCATAATGCTTTCACCGGGACGGCCACCAATGATACGGCCATTGCCAAATTGTTTCGGTCCCATGTGGAACGGATTGGCCGGGGAAAAAAAGGCTTGTTTCGGACCTATACCTCTGTGGCTCAGCCGGAGAATTCCCGTGACGTTTACAAGGAACTCTGCCGCCATGAAATTCTGGGGCAAAGCCCGGATGGCAAAGTGATTTATCTGGCGAAAGATATTGGCGATACGCCTCTGCTGCGGGAGATTGGCCGCTTACGGGAAGAAACCTTTAGAGCCGTTGGCGAGGGGACCGGAAAGTCCCGTGATTCTGACAGCTATGACATTGATTATTACCATCTGGTGCTGTGGGACCCTGAGGATATGGAAATAGCCGGGGCCTACCGTTTTTGTGATACGGCGGAGCTGGTACAGGAAAAGGGCCTCTCGGCACTTTATACCGCACGACTGTTTAAATTGGGGGATCAGATGTCGCCCTATCTGGCCGAAGGGTTGGAGCTGGGCCGCAGTTTTGTACAGCCGAAATATTGGGGCAAGCGGAGCCTTGAATATCTCTGGATTGGTATGGGGGCTTTCCTGAAAAAGCACCCGGATTATCGATATCTGTTCGGTGCGGTGAGCATATCCAATCAACTGCCGGGGTCGGCGCAGGATTTGATGGTATATTTTTACCGCCTGTATTTTCAAAAACAGGATGGGGTCGTGTCTTCTCGTCATCCCTATCATTTTAAGCAGAAATCCATCGAAGACCTTGCCCGGACCTTTGAAGGGGATAATTACACGAAGGACTTCAGGAAGTTAAAGGAATTGCTGGCCAATATGGGGGTGGCGATCCCGACGCTTTACAAACAATATACCGAACTTACCGCGCCGGGCGGCACCCAGTTCTTTGATTTTGGCTCGGACCCGGCCTTTTCCAATGTGGTGGATGGCATGGTGATGGTTGACCTTCATATGTTGAAAGAGAAAAAACGCCAACGTTATATGGGGGATAGCTTTAAAGCGGCGTCTTGCCCAACAGAAATATCAGCGTGATAATGCCAAGGACGATAAAGAGGTAACTGTTAAAGGCCTTGTTCCATCCCTTTGATGCGGTGCGCAGGTTCAAATAATAGCGCAGGATCAACATGGATTTGAACCATGTGATGGCGGCGAGCGATATGATCAGGGTGGCGCTTAGAGCCACTTCGGACGTAACGCGGCCCGACAGCATCGTGCCAATGGTCAATATCATCAGGGCGAGCCAGCAGAAAACCAGCGTTCGAATGTTCGGATTTTGGAATTTCATCTCAAGGCTCCTATCGCAACAGGTAAATAAGAGGGAACAGAATGATCCAGATCAGATCAACCATATGCCAGAATGTCGCACCGATTTCCAGATTCTCAACACTGTCCTTCCAGCCGACAATGATCAGGATGATAATGCCAAAGACCACATGGAACGCATGAAATCCGGTCAGCAGGAAATAGAGGGTATAGAATGTATTGGTCTCCAGCCCGATGCCCTGATTGAATTTTTCCGCATATTCGATAAATTTAACCGCCAGAAAGACACAGCCCAGAAGAATCGCTGCCGCCAGCCATCGGCGCATGACGGTCCGTTTCCCGTTTTGTTGGGCAGTGACCGCCAAGGCCACACACAGGCCGCTGGTCACCAGAACCATGGTATTGATGCCGCCCAACGTGCGGTTCAGGGTATCTTGCGATTGGGTAAAGACATCTGGCTGCAGGATATGGGCAACGGCAAACCCAATGAAAGAAACGCCGAATACCACAAGCTCGCTCCAGATCAAGACCCACATCATGGGGTTGCCGGGCAGGCGGGACAGAACGCCCCAGTCGTCGGAAGAAGATACTGTAGTGGTTGTGGAATTTGTATTATGCACGATAGGATCTGCCACGCCTTTAGTCCTATTAATTAAAATGGTATTTCATCATCTAATGATACCATCTGTTGTTGATAATTTTTTTCATAATAGTTCAATAGAAACAAGCCAATCGTCGCAACTGAGTTTACGACTAACATTGCATAAAGAGGGTCTGATATAATTTCATCCTCAGTGCCATGGGCTTCGGTATTATTACTTCTGATATATTCAATAGCCTGCGCTACATTTAGCAGACCTGATCCTATTTTTTTGATATTTGCATTCATATTTTTATCAGGAAAAAATTTAAACTGCTTAAGAATATGTGAAATGAGCTTGTATAACGTATCTTTTGAATTACAGCTGTCGATAGTGCTATCTGAGCATATTCTTTTGATAATACGTTCTAATGCTGAATTAGCCATTATGATGGCTGTGGCTGGCTCGGAATAGATTTTTTCATGTGCCTTTTCAAAGGTGCGGGCCACATCCTCATACCTTTGAGATAATACATATTTAATTTCTGCTACGCTGTAAACCAATCCTGGCACTTCAATATTCAGGTCAACAGCAATCCGAAACAGCAAGTTATCATCCATGCTGTCTAAAGTTTTTGCAAGATGAATATTATCACTATCAGTTTGGGTAATAATTTCAAAGTTTTGACCTTGATAGGTATCATAAATATCATCATAAACGATGAGCCATCTGGCAATGTATCGTTTTACATTTTGGTATTTTCTTGTGTCAAATTTTTCCCATAATGTGTTCTCAATGCGCTCAATTATATCTAGCATTGCAGAAGGGGATATCATGGTAGTATCTTGCATTATAATTATCCCCCTTTTTATTATTTCATATATGTTAGGCTAACAAAGAAAAGCTGATGGTGCAATCAGCTTTAATCTATATCGAGCCAAATCATTAAATGAATAAAGATCAAAAATACAAAGATGTGACCGAACAGATTATGGCGGTGACTGCGGGCGAAGACAATAAAATAGCCTGTATGGCGACTATATGTTGTCTGTTGTCTGAAGCCCTTGACGATTTTTTCTGGACCGGATTTTATCTGGTAGACGAAGATAAAGCGGATGAGCTTGTGATCGGTCCCTATCAGGGCAGCTTGGGCTGTCTGCGCATTGCCTATGGCCGGGGTGTGTGCGGTACGGCGGCGGCAACAGGACAGACCCAACTGGTGGATAATGTTCATGATTTTCCCGGTCATATCGCCTGTGACAGCCGCAGTGTGTCAGAGATCGTTGTGCCGATATTTGACCGGGCGCAAAAGCTGATTGCGGTGCTGGATGTGGACAGTGAAAGACCGGTAAATTTCGATGAAATCGACAGATACTATCTGGAACAAATCACGCGGGATGTTTTTGCCCGTTGCACTCTGGCCTCAGATTAGGTAATAAAGAGCAAATCTATCAATCTGTTTTGAAAGTGAAGAACACGATATGGCGTCTTATCAATATAGTTATGTGATGAAGGGTCTCAGCAAGACCTATCCCGGTGCGAAGCCGACCTTAAAGGACGTGACCCTGTCTTTCATGCCCGATGCCAAGATTGCCGTGATCGGTGTCAACGGTGCCGGGAAATCAACTCTGATGCGGATCATCGCGGGTCAGGACAAGGATTATCAGGGCGAAGCATGGGCAGCTGAGGGCATCAAAGTGGGCTACCTTGAGCAGGAACCTCATCTTGACGAAACCAAGAATGTCTTTGACAATGTCATGGAAGGTCTGGGTGAGTTGAAGGCGATTGTTGATGAATTCAACGAGATCAGCCTGAAATTTGCCGAACCCATGTCTGATGATGAAATGAACGATCTGATCATGAAGCAGGGTGAGCTACAGGAAAAGATTGATGCCGCCGATGCCTGGGACCTGGATAGCCGGGTTGAACTGGCCATGGAAGCGCTGCGTTGTCCGCCAAAGGATGCCGATGTCACTGTCCTGTCCGGGGGTGAACGTCGCCGGGTGGCCCTGTGCCGCCTGCTGCTGGCTAAGCCGGAAATCCTGCTGCTTGA
>JAESPY010000256.1 GCA_016765435.1 Emcibacter sp. | reverse complement strand
CCCACCCCCGCCAACAGAGCCACTCCATAGGCCGTTGTCTCAGAAATCTTTGGCCGAATGACTTCTATTTGCATTATATCCGTCAGAAACTGAAGCAGCCATGCATTCTCCACCATCCCGCCATCGACCTTTAAAGCCTTAAAGGTCATATTTGTATCCCTCTCCATCGCGTCCCGTAAATCCGCGGTCTGAAAACCAACAGACTCCAATGTCGCCCTTACTATTTCCGCAACCCCCGTGCCCCGATTCAAACCAAACAAACTGCCTTTCGCCGCCGGATTCCAATGAGGTGCGCCAAGGCCGGTGAAGGCGGGCACCATATAAACGCCGTCACAGCTATCAATAGACCGGGCAAGGGCTTCTGTTTCCGCGACATTCTGAATAATCTTCAGACCATCCCGCAGCCAGGCGACCGCCGAACCCGCGCTGAAAAAACTGCCTTCAAGCGCGTAAGTGACTTTTCCCTGTATCTGATAGGCCACGGTGGTTAGTAGACGGTTTTCTGACCGGATAATCTGGTCCCCCGTGTTCATCATAATAAACCCGCCAGTGCCATAGGTGCATTTGATTTGCCCCGCCTGAACACAGTCTTGTCCAATCATGGCGGCCTGTTGATCGCCGGCCATGGCAGTGATCGGGATCGACCGCCCGAATAATGACGCCTCCACATCCCCGAAATGATGATCGCAGGCATGAACAGCGGGAAGCAGAGCGCGCGGCACATCAAACAGCCGGACCAGTTCCTCATCCCACGCCATATCCCGGATATTAAACAGCATGGTTCGCGAGGCATTCGTCACATCTGTGCCATGAACCAGCCCCCCCGTTAAATGCCATAAAATAAAGCTGTCCACGGTGCCAAAGGCCAATTCGCCCTTTTCCGCCCGTGTGCGCGCGCCATCAACATTATCCAATATCCATGTGATTTTTGTCGCGGAAAAATAAGGGTCCAGCAAAAGTCCGGTTTTCTCATGGACCATATTCTGATAACCGTCCTGTTTGAGTGTCTCACAAAGATCCGCTGTCCGGCGATCCTGCCAAACAATAGCCGGATAAATCGGCTCCCCGGTTTTCCGGTCCCAAATCAGGGTGGTCTCCCGCTGGTTGGTGATGCCAAGAGCCAGAGGAAAGGCCCCGGCAGGCAAATCTGCCAACACTTGTGTCACACATGTCATCACACTGCGGATTATTTCCATACCGTCATGTTCGACCCAACCGCTTTCGGGGAAATACTGGGTAATTTCCTTTTGTGCCGTCGCCACGACCTGCCCCTGATCATCAAAGATCATGGCCCGGCTGCTGGTGGTGCCTTGGTCAATGGCCAGTAAATATTGCGTCATCTGCAACTCCCTGTTGTGAATTCTCCCAGACAGCCTAATATACATGTCATGATCACAAAAACGCCATCACTTATGGAAATAAATAATGCAGCCTGATTATGATCTCCTCATCATTGGTGGCGGTATTAACGGCACGGGCATTGCACGGGAAGCCGCCGGACGCGGCCTGAAAGTCCTGTTGGTGGAGATGAATGATCTGGCCTCTGCCACATCGTCCAAAAGCACCAAGCTGATCCACGGCGGGTTGCGCTATCTTGAATATTACGAATTCCTGTTGGTCCGAAAAGCCCTCAATGAGCGGGAGATATTGCTAAAAACCGCACCGCATATCATCCATCCCCTGAAATTTATCCTGCCCCACGAACAACATCTGCGGCCCAAATGGATGATCCGCATCGGCCTGTTCCTCTATGATCATCTGGGGATGCGCAAAACACTGGGCCGTTCCCGACAGATCAAATTGAACCGCACAGACCCGGCCAACCCGCTTAGTGACCGCTTCACCGATGCCTTCACCTATTATGACTGCACGGTGGATGATGCCCGCCTCGTGGTTCTGAACGCGCGGGACGCCGCCGATCACGGGGCCGAAATATTAACCCGGACAAAATTCAGGTCAGCCAAAAACAAGAGCGACCATTGGCAAGTGGACATAGACTCCGGCCAGACAATCACCGCCAAAGTTATCGTCAATGCCGCCGGGCCGTGGGTACCCGACATCATTGATGACGGCCTGTCCCTGCCCGCCCATAATCGCCTGCGGCTGGTCAAGGGCAGCCATATCATTGTGCCAAAGCTCTTTGATGGCGATGAGGCGTATATTTTGCAAAATAAAGATGGCCGGATTATTTTTGCCATCCCCTACGAACAGGACTATTGCCTGATCGGCACCACCGACGTTCCCTATGAGGGCAACCCGGCGCAGGTTCATATTTCACCGGAGGAAATTGACTATCTCTGCCATCATATCAATGCATATTTTCGGCCCACCTTGCCTCATGGCAACCCCTTGTCGGCGGATGATGTGATCTCCCATTTTGCCGGGGTGCGGCCACTGTATGATGATGCCACCAAAGAAGCCAGCGCCGTCACACGGGATTTTGTTCTGGCCCTCAGAGAAGATAACGGCGCGCCGTTATTGTCGGTTTTTGGCGGAAAAATTACCACCTTCCGTTATCTGGCTGAAAAATCGCTGGAAAAGCTGGCGGAATTTTTTCCTCAAATGACCGCCTCATGGACAGAAACCGCCGCCCTGCCCGGTGGCAATATTGCCGACATATCCGCTTTCATCGCGGACAAGCAAGCCCAATATGCTTGGCTAGACAAAGACCTCTGCGCCAGATACGCCCATCGTTATGGTACGCGTATGGATGATATGTTGAAAGGTCGTACGCCCGACGCCCAATTGATCGGCCCCGGTCTTTATGATTATGAGGTGGCATTTCTGATCGCACAAGAATGGGCTATCACCGCCGAAGATATTTTATGGCGGCGAACGAAGCTCGGCCTCACCTGGTCAGATGAGGCCGTTAAAAATCTCGAAGGATGGCTGATCGATCACATGTGAACAGCACGGCCATCGGTAGCCATAGCGGCTTCGCGCACGGCTTCGGTTTCTGTCGGATGGGCATGACAGGTATAGGCCAGATCCTCGGCAGTGATGCCTTTTTCCACGGCCAACGTTAATTCGGCAATCATGTTACCCGCGTCGGCCCCGATGATATGAGCACCAAGAATTTTATCGGTTGCCACACAGCTAAGGATTTTAACAAAACCATCGGTCTGACGGTTGGCCTTGGCACGGCTGTTGGCAGTAAAAGGGAATTTACCCACAATATACGCCGTCCCATCCGCTTTAAGCGCTTCTTCCGTTTTGCCCACACTGGCCACTTCCGGCATGGTATAGATCACGCCCGGAATGGCGTCATAATTCACATGTCCGGCAAATCCGGCTATGATTTCGGCCACGGCGGTGCCTTCGTCTTCGGCTTTATGGGCCAGCATGGCACCGCGCACCACGTCACCAATGGCATAAATACCCTTGACGTTGGTTTGGAAGTGACCATCAATTTCTACCTGTCCCCGGTCTGTCATCGTGACACCCGCTTCCTTCAGGCCGAGACCTTCGGTATAGGGTTTGCGACCAACCGCCACCAGAACCACATCACATTTGAGCTGTTCCGTATCACCACCAGCCGCCGGTTCAACGGCAACACTGACGGATGTCTTGGTTTTCTTGACCCCAGTCACTTTTGAGTTCAGCTTGAACTTGAAGCCCTGTTTTTTCAGGATGCGGGCAAAAGTCTTGCTGACCTCGCCGTCCATTTCCGGTGTAATCCGGTCCATGAATTCCACAACCGTGACATCAGATCCCAGACGTTTCCAGACCGATCCCAGTTCAAGACCAATCACGCCGCCGCCAATGACAACCATATGTTTTGGCACCTTTGGTAGGCTCAAAGCCCCGGTGGAGGATACAATCTGTTTCTCGTCTATCTCAATACCCGGCAGGTTCGCCACATCAGACCCGGTGGCAATGACAATATTTTTTGCCGTCAGAACGCGTTCGCCGCCTGCCGTCAGATCAACCTTGACCGTACCCGCCGCCGAAATAGTTCCCCGACCTTCAACATACTCAACCTTGTTCTTTTTCAACAGGTAAGCCACGCCATCGGTCAGTCCCTTAACAGTGTCATCCTTGGACGCCATAAGTTCCGCAATATCAATGGTAACTTTTCCGGTTTTAATGCCGAATTTTGCCATGCCATGATTGGCTTCCTCAAAAAGTTCCGACGCATGAAGCAAGGCTTTGGAGGGCATACAGCCCACATTCAGACAAGTTCCGCCAAGCGTTCCGCGCATTTCCACGCAGGCCACGCTCAAACCCAGTTGCGCTGCCCGAATGGCACAGACATATCCGCCCGGACCGCCACCAATAATGACCACATCAAAATTATCAGACATTCTTCATTCCTTCTTTATCCAGATAAATCTCTTATCTGGGCATTCCATTGCGGCACTCCCGCGCCAAAGACTTAAAGATCAAGGACAAGACGCTGCGGATCTTCCAGACATTCTTTCACCCGCACAAGGAAAGTCACAGCCCCCCTGCCATCCACCACTCGGTGATCATAACTGAGCGCCAGATACATCATGGGTTTAATCACCATCTGACCATTTTCAACCATCACCCGTTCCTTGATGGCATGCATGCCCAGGATACCGGATTGGGGTGCGTTCAAAATCGGGGAAGACAACAGTGATCCAAAGATACCACCATTGGAAATAGTAAAGGTGCCGCCCTGCATTTCATCCATGCTCAGCTTGCCATCACGGGCACGTCCACCAAGACGCACGATTTCTTTTTCAAT
>JAESPY010000255.1 GCA_016765435.1 Emcibacter sp. | reverse complement strand
GTTTCCCGTAGGGAGCCTCAGGCCAGGGTTTAGTGAGGAATATGTGCTTTATAATAAGAGTGAAAACAGTGTGTACACGGTCAAGGTTTCTATAACCAACCGCTTGCCAGATGAGAAAAGTGGTTATGTCAACGCTTCTAAGTGGCACAACAATAAGGCCTATTGTTTTGCAGTGTATGGGTGCAATTGATTTAAGAGCAATGATCAGCATCCGGGGCAGCAGGAGGACCCCTCCGGGCTAGTCACATTACCTTTGCCATATAATTATATTGTGCTGCTGCGTAATTTTTAATTCCATGAGAGCTGGCCCAAGAAAATAGGATAGTGTGTTAAGCTTTTATTTTGATCAAGAAAGGATCATATAAATGAGCAGAACACGCAATAATTATCCAGCATCATTTAAAACGAAGATTGTTATAGCCTCAGCAATTGAACGTTCTTGTGTCGTCCTTGTTATATAACCCTTATGGCCTCTAACATTGAGGCACATTTGCCAAGTACCTTTAATGGACCCTACAATTTTATAAAGAAGGATGCGACCATCCCCTAACTCTTGCTTATCCTCATAATATGCCATTACCCAATTTCCTATACAAAAATTTGAAGGGATTTTGAATAATGCTAACTGAGTAGGTTAAGGAATATAACGTTTTTTTGAATGTTGTTAGAATACAAAAAAGGCCTGCATAAAAATGCAAGCCTTTGATTTATTTGATAAAATTTTATTTTCCGTCTTAACGTTTGGAGAACTGGAAGCTCTTACGCGCTTTCGCTTTACCGTATTTCTTACGTTCCACAACACGCGCATCGCGGGTCATGAAGCCAGCGGCTTTCAACGCCGGACGAAGAGTGGGTTCGTAATATGTCAAAGCTTTGGAGATACCATGACGTACCGCACCAGCCTGACCAGAAAGACCACCGCCCTTAACCGTACAAACAACATCGAACTGACCAACGCGAGATGTCACATCAAAAGGCTGATTGACGACCATGCGCAGTGTTGGACGGGCAAAATAAACCTGCTGATCACGACCGTTAATGGTGATAACACCTTTACCGGGTTTGATCCAGACACGGGCAACCGCATCTTTCCGCTTGCCCGTTGCATAGGAACGGCCCTGTGCGTCAATTTTTGGCTCTACAGGCGCATCAGCTTCAACACTGACTTCTGATGTCGGCGTTGCGGCTGCCGCAGCTGCGGCTTTAGTCTGGGCTTCTGAAGTAATGTCTTTCAGATCTTCCAGAGTTTTCTTTTCGTCAGCCATTATGCACGACTCCTTGTATTCTTGATATTCATTGCTGCAACATCAAGAACCTCTGGCTCCTGAGCTGCATGCGTGTGTTCCGGACCGACGAATACCCGAAGGTTTTTCATCTGGACACTACCAAGCGGGCCGCTTGGGATCATCCGTTGAACAGCTTTGGTCACAACACGTTCCGCGTGATCGCCTTCGAGGATCTGACGCGCAGTACGTTGTTTAATGCCGCCGGGATGGCCCGTATGCCAGTAATAGATTTTGTCATCTAGTTTTTTACCGGAAAGTTTTACTTTTTCCGCATTGATGACGATGATGTTATCACCACAATCCATGTGAGGTGTATATGAGGGTTTATGTTTCCCCCGCAGACGCATTGCAATAATAGCCGCCATACGACCAAGGATAATTCCCTCGGCATCAATGACGAACCATTTCTTTTCAATGTCTGCTGGCTTAGCAGAAAAGGTTTTCATCTAATATTCCTTAAAATTCAAAATCATTATATTCAAAGTCGCGTGAGACATGTAATATCATCAACGCTACAAAACGTGGGCAATATGCCAGTATTACCTTGAATGTCAACGGGAATTTTTGTTATAAATTCATATAGTTACAAACATGGTATTATAATACCATTCAATAACACCCTTAAAATAAAAGAATATTATAAAATTTAACGAACCACAATATAAGGATCCAAGACAAATGTCTGAAAACCATAGCTTTTCAACGTTGGCCGTACATGCCGGACAGCAAGCCGACCCCACCACCGGGGCCTGCGCCACCCCTATTTACCAGACGGCTTCTTATGAATTTACCAGCACGGAACAGGCAGCGAATTTGTTTAATCTGCAAGAGTTCGGCAATATTTACAGCCGACTCACTAACCCAACTGTTGCGGTTCTGGAAGCACGGGTTACTGCCCTCGAAGGCGGTGTCGCCGCGGTGGCGGTATCAAGCGGCCATGCGGCACAATTTACCGTGTTTCATACATTGTTGGAACCGGGCGATGAAATCCTTGCCGCCAACAAGCTATACGGCGGTTCCATCAATCAGATGGGCGAGAGTCTTAAGAAATTCGGCTGGAAAACCACTTTTGTTGATCCCACGGCGGAAAGCTTTAAAGCGGCTCTTAATGACAATGTAAAAGCCATCTTTATGGAAAGTCTGGCCAATCCGGGCGGGGTTGTCACGGATATTGCCGCCATCGCCAAAGTCGCCCATGAGGCCGGAATTGTGCTGGTGGTTGATAATACTTTGGCCAGCCCTTATCTGTGTCGCCCGATTGAGCATGGTGCGGACATCGTGGTTCACAGCCTGACCAAATTCCTTGGCGGACAGGGCAACAGCGTCGGCGGCATCATCATCGACAGCGGAAAATTCGATTGGACCGCCAGCGACAAATATAAAACCCTGTCTGAGCCCTGCGGCAGTTATCACGGCATGGTCATTGGTGAGGTTTTCGGCGAGGCCATGGGCAATATTGCCTTTGCCATTGCCTGTCGGGTGTTGAGCCTGCGCGATATTGGCCCCTGCCTGTCACCGCAAAATGCTTTTTATCTGCTCAATGGTATTGAAACTCTGCCCCTGCGCATGCAACGACATTGTGACAATGCGCTGGAGACGGCTAAATTCCTGCAAGACCACGACAAGGTCGCCTGGGTCTCCTATGCCGGGCTGGAAGACGACCCATATCATAGCCTGCAACAGCAGTATATGCCAAAGGGCGGCGGTGCCGTTATGACATTTGGCTTAAAAGGCGGTTATGATGCCGGGGTGAAAATGGTCGAAGCTGTGCAATTGTTCAAGCATCTGGCCAATATCGGCGACACCCGCAGCCTGATCATTCATCCCTCCTCCACCACCCACCGCCAATTGGATGAAGCCGGGCAGATCGCCGCAGGTGCCGGACCGGATGTGGTATGTCTGTCCGTTGGCATTGAAGATATCAAAGATATTCTTGCCGATCTGGATCAGGCCTTGAACAGATAAATAATATGGCTCCCTAAGTAAAACCTAGGGAGCCATATCCATCATATACTTTTATTCACCTTAAAGTTTAAGGTTTAATGTCAGTCTCATTCTCTTGAGGAATATCGCCGTTAGAACTTTCAATCGGCTCTGAAACCGCTTCTTCCACGGCCTCATCTGCAACGGGTTCTTCTGTTGCAGTATCCTCTATAGCGTCTGCTTCAGATACCCCCGCATCAACGGGCTCATTCATATCATTTTCAGAGACTGTTGTATTTTCTACTTCCTTTGCAGCTTCAGCCGCTTTCAAAGCTTCTGCCTCTGTCAATACAGCTCCATCAACTCCGACAACAACCACCTCTGGAGCTATTTGAGAAAGTGGCACCATAGTAACCGTAACAACATCCGCATATTTATTATCAGCCCCTCTTGCTGAATCTATAGCCCAGCCAATCCCTCCGCCAAGAATAATATTGCCAAATACAGACCCCTGAGTGCCCGAATTTACATGTGCCGTAGAATCATGAAAGCCCTCCATTGAACATTTCTCATAAATATCATGCTTTAATTTGCTGATTCTAACGGTATCGGGTGTTATAACTTTTCTTAATTGCTGCCCTTCTCTCGTCAAAATACACTCCGCCCCTTCAGGATTTGTATGCATAGCAATATCCTGCTCTGTTCCACTCATTACGCTTGCACAACCCGTCATCAAAAAACATACTACAGGTAATATAAATACAAATTTTTTAGTCATTTCTCATACTCCACCAATTAAAAAATGAAGAGGGAGACAATAAATCGCGCAACGATTAAATAATGGATTTTTGGTATTAAATTAAAGACGCAACAATCGAAATTCCCCCAAATAAAATCACAAAACCATCCTTAAATAAATTACATTATTTTTATAGGTAATCAGTTTGTGAATTAACACTGTATCAGGAAGCATCTATTAATAAAAGATTTTTTTAAATCAACCGATACATCTTTCGACCCACTTCAAATATTCCGCGCTGCCTCCTGTGATGTCCCATTGGACAATGCAGGGGGTATCGTAGGAATGGAGTTCCGTGATCCGGGCCGTGACTTTATCCGATAGGTCTTTACGGGTTTTCAGGAATATGGCCACTTCCGTCGCTTCACATATTTTACCGTCCCACGGGTAAAGTGACGTCATACCACCAGATATATTGGCACAGGCCACCAGCTTTTCTTCTAATAATGTCCGCGATAAAGTCACCGCCTCATCCCGTCCGGCAACCGTCACATATAGCGTGCAATATTCTGTCATCACATTTGCATCCGCCGCAAAGCAAATAACGCACAGGACAGCGTGATCAAGGCCCCGGCCTGATGAGCTGCGGCCAGCGGGATCGGCACCACATAGATCAGGGTTAATATGCCCAGCACGATCTGCACCAAAATTGCGCTCATCATAAGATGGCCGGCGCGACGCACGGTATTATGATCATCCTTGCCCAGTTGGAACCAGACATATAATCCCGTCAGCCCAATAACATAGGCCAGCATCCGGTGATTAAATTGCACCGTCATAATATTCTCGAAAATATTCATGTACCACGGCGTCATGCTATACAGCCCTGTGGGAATAATCTGTTCTTCCATCAAAGGCCATGTGTTGTATATCATGCCCCCAT
>JAESPY010000254.1 GCA_016765435.1 Emcibacter sp. | reverse complement strand
CGGGCAATCAACATGGGCATAATGCCGTGCTTCTGTTTCATATTCAACATGGGACGTTGAAATCGTAATACCGCGCTCACGCTCTTCGGGAGCTTTGTCAATATTAGCAAAATCAATGAATTCTGCACCACCAGTTTCAGAAAGCACTTTCGTGATCGCTGCGGTCAATGTGGTCTTGCCGTGGTCAACATGGCCGATTGTACCTATGTTACAATGCGGCTTTGTCCGTTCAAACTTTTGTTTAGCCATAGTCTTTCGCACCTAAAAAATATAAAAGGGAAGCATTCCCCTGAACAAATCAAGTCAGCGAATGGGCCACATGTTTAAGTGCCACATTCACCGCATTTCAAATTTTGGAGCGGGCGAAGGGAATCGAACCCTCGTATTCAGCTTGGAAGGCTGCTGCATTACCATTATGCTACGCCCGCACAATGCCCACCCAATCCATTTACTTCATACCTCTGTCATCAAAGCCATGAGGAAAATGGTGGAGGGGACAGGATTCGAACCTGTGTACGCTATGCGGGCAGATTTACAGTCTGCTGCCTTTAACCACTCGGCCACCCCTCCATGGATGGACCAAACCATCGTAAAATTACAACAGTTGTGAAGCCGCAATATGGACATTTATTTGGTCATGTCAAACGAATTTTAAAGATAACGTCACATTGCCAATAAGAACATCAGAAAAACCCGGTTTTTTGGCTGTTAATCAGTTGCTCTATGGCCAAGAGTGGCTTATAGCAGGAACCCATGAGCAAAAAAGATCAAAAGACAAAGCGGCATGGTGCCCACCACCAGAAATCCGCCAAAAAAACTTCCCATGATTCTCGTCGTGATTCAGGACAGGATTCTAGATGGAATTCTGGCCGGGATTCTGGCCGAGATTTAGGTCAGAATACAGGCCGAAATCCTGACCATGATTCCCGACAGAAACCCAATCGGGAATATCGACAAAAACCGCCCTCAAAAACAGGTAAGAATAATGACCTGTGGCTTTTTGGCAAACATCCCGTACTCGCGGCCCTGAACAATCCGAAACGCGCCATAACGAGACTTCTGGTGACAAAAAGAGGCGCAGATCAATATCTGGCGCAATTCAGTGAGATCAATCAATCGGTCCGCCCTCTAAACCCGGAAATCATTCTTCCCGATGTTCTGGAAAAAATACTGCCACCGGATTGCCTACATCAAGGCATCGCGCTCCAGACCTATGCCCTGCCGGATGTGGACCTCATGGACTGCTGCACCATTGAAGGAGACGGCTCTCACCTGCTGCTGATTCTTGATCAGATCACTGACCCCCATAATGTGGGCGCCATCATGCGCTCTGCCGCCGCCTTTGGCGCCCGCGCGATCATCAGCACCGACCGACACGCCCCCCCGGAATCCGGCACATTGGCCAAATCCGCTTCCGGCGCGCTTGAGGTTCTACCCTGGATACGGGTGACCAACCTCAGCCGAACTCTGGACGCCTTGGCGGAAATGGGTTACTGGCGATTAGGCCTTGATGGTTCAGCCGACCTTTCCATCAAACAGGCGGACTTTGGCAAAAATATCGCCCTTGTCTTGGGGGCAGAGGGCAAGGGATTACGCAAGGGAACCCAGACCCATTGTGACGCCCTGATTAAGCTGCCCATCCGTCGCACGGTGGAAAGTCTTAATGTCTCCAACGCCGCTGCCATTGCCCTTTATGAGTTTTCCACAGGCTGACCTCTGCCACTGTCAGAGAATGCCGCGAATGTACGGACTTGGATAAAATTTTTACAGCGCGTTAGGACAGGTTCATCTTTTTTGGATAAATTATCTTTTTTCGCTTGATTTTAAAATAAAAGGCCACTAATTTGCGCCTACCCCGCCTTGGGGTAGAATGGTTTAGCCCCTATAGCTCAGTTGGTAGAGCAACTGATTTGTAATCAGTAGGTCCGCAGTTCGAGTCTGTGTGGGGGCACCACTTTACCAACTTGTTAATCAGCACAGTTCCAACTCCTTACCTTTTTTGACTATTCCATGCTCTCCCATTTGGGTATGTCTTGGTAAATATACGCTCAAAATATTAGTAGCACTTTTCAGTGTATGCTAGCGGCGCCGGGGTTAAGCTGAGGAAATAATTTAGGGGAATAAATTGTCAAATTTCAATAAAGATACTTTTACAACTGGCCTTCTATTTTTTTGTAGCGGTGCAACCGCTGAGTTATGTTTCATTAAAAAACTCCACACCGATATTGAACAACTATGGGTAGATCAAGAATCTAATTTAGAGAATCAAATTTCACAAGATTTAAAAAAATACAAAGAAAAGTATCATCAAGATATTATTGAAGGTGCTGCATTTAATTTCCACTTAATACAACATCAATTTCCTAGCACTCAAAGAGAAGCTCTAATTTTGACTATAGTAAGTAAATTAGAACATAATTTGAATTCTTTATGCAATATAATAAAATTTCATACGAATAGTAATATTACCGTAAAAGATATCGCTAAAAATGGTATTGAGAGAGCCATTAGGTATATGGAGTTGGTTGGTACATTTGACTTTACAAAAATTAAAAAAAGTAATGAATGGAAATTTATTATGTTTGTAAGGAAAATACGAAATTTGTTAGTGCATGCGGGAGGACAACTTCCTAATGATAAAGGACTGCTCAGAGATATTGAAGCAAATAAAAACCTATCTATTTATCAAATGGAATTTCCATCAAGCATTAAAGAGCTAGAAGAACAATATATCTCCATTAATCACGGTTTTGTAGAAGAAACAATAACTAATATTTCTTCATTTTTCGACCAAATAAACAAGGAAGTTCAAGCGTTCAATCAAAGAATAAATGATTGAACCATTCAGGATTATGTAAGGCGCAGCTATACCCTTTTCCTCATTCCCTGTATAGAGAGTATAGTCGACCAAGCTACTCACTGAGAACTAAAGTTCCCTTTCCACCTCTGGCACATCTTAATATTGCCTTATTGGTGTCTCGCTGAAACATTTTTTAAGCTGTTTCTGAAATTGGTCGCGGCTTAGACAATCTAACCAATTCCATCTTTCACCCTGCAAACCATCGATATGCGCTTAAGTCCTGCGGGTATAAACCTTTCTTTCTAAAAATTAGCCCTGTAAATTCATGCCTCCCACTAAATGTTCAAGCTGTTCTCGTCCCTTGGTCGTTAATTTGAGGGTGAAGGGATAGCGTTTCCTTTAGTGCTAGATTT
>JAESPY010000253.1 GCA_016765435.1 Emcibacter sp. | reverse complement strand
TATAAAATCAGAATTGTCATGCCGCGTATGACGCCCAAGGTTAAAGAGATGTTGATCATTATGATGCCAGCGGCGCTCGGGGCCGGGGTGATACAGATTAATCTGATGCTAGATATGATCATTGCTTCTCATCTGCCCAGTGGCTCCATTTCATTTTTGTTTTATGCCGATCGGCTGAACCAGTTGCCCGTCGGGGTGGTGGGGGTCGCGCTGGGCACGGTATTGTTGCCCCTGTTGGCGCGCAATATCGCAGAGGGGGATGAGAAACAGGTCAGTATAAATCAGAACAGGGCCATAGAGATGGGCCTTTTCCTGACCATTCCAGCGGCGGTTGCTTTTATGATTGTGCCTTATCAGCTCATTCATGTGTTGTTTGAACGGGGGGCCTTCACAGCGGAAGATAGTTGGCAGACGTCTTATGCGCTTATGGCCTATGCGGCGGGGCTTCCGGCCTATGTTTTGGCAAAGGTTTTCAGTCCCGGTTATTTTGCCCGCAAAGACACCCGGACTCCGGTGAAATTTGCCCTTGTGGCGCTGGCGGTGAATATGACCTTAAATCTTATTCTGATGCAGTATTTCGCCCATGTGGGACTGGCGATGGCAACGGCCATATCGGCATGGCTTAATGTGGCGATGTTGTCGTGGGGACTGGTGCGCCGGGGGCATTTCAGCTTTGACGCCAAGGTTCTGATACGGATTGCCAAATATCTGTTGGCAAGTGCGGTTATGGGCGGCGTTATATGGGAAATTTCGAGAGAAATTTTCTATATGCAGGGCACTGAAATTGGGGGCGGTGTTACGGGTTTGTTCATTGTGGTTCTGGCCGGAATTGGCAGTTACCTTGTGATGGTTTTTATTACAGGAGCCGTAAAGCCGCAGGAATTAAAAATGTTTTTTAAGGGTAAAAAAGCGCGCTAGATTTTCGTTTAGGTTTTCGCCAAGACTGGTCAGAAGTGCTTGCAGGTGGGGGAAACCTTCATGGGGGGTGAGCGTCTTCTCATCCATATATAAGGCCCGATTGAATTCAAGCTGGAGCGCGTGGTAATCATTTTGGGGTGTGCCGTAATGCCCGGTATTGAAGCCGCCAGCATAGGGGACATTAAAGGTGACTTTCAGGCCGTGGTTTGTGAAAAAATCAGCTACATGCTGTGACAGGTCTTCGCGGCAGCTGTCACCAAAACAGGTGCCGATGATCAGGTCCGGCTGTTTGGCCTGTATCTGTCCGGAATGGGTAAAGTGATTTATAAATTCATAGGACGGCATGGAATGACAATCCAGCAGCAGGGAGAAGCCATGTTTTTGATGGAGCTGTTCCAGCAGATTTTTCAGAGCCTCATGGACCGGGTGGTAAACCAGTGAAAGTCTGTGGTTGATTTCCGATGCGGGTAATTTCCCGGCATAGATGGCCTGACCGTCATATGACTTGCGGGAGATAATGCCAAATCCTCGTGCCACTTTGCCCGTTCTTTCAAAGTTGTTTTCTTTATTTTGATCATGGAACATGTCCGGGTCTATTTCACGGGGGGACCGATTTGTATCCACATAGGCGCGGGCATAGTGGCAGATAAAACCAGTGGCACCGGAAAGAGGGATATTCTCGATGAGCCGATCAACCAGAATATCGCCGGAGAAATGAAGAAAATCAGGGTCTATGGAAATTTGGCCGAGAAACTCTTCCGGCAGATAAGTGCCGCTATGGGGGCTGTTGAAAAGGATGCCATTCTGTTCCTTTTTCGGATAAAATATTGAATAGGGGTGCATTTATGTTTTTTCCCGGATCAATTCATGATCATATTGGCAGGATAGCCTAAAAAATATCAAAAAAAAGAAATATATATGAATAACTTATTGAATTCTTTATACTTGGTGCGTTATTAAAAACCTTGAGACAAGCGAATAGGTCTTACGATCAAATAGATAAAAAGGTATGGGTATGCCGCGTATTTTGCTGGCTGAAGATGACGATACTATGAGAAACTTTTTAACCAGATCTCTTGAGAAAGCTGGCTATCAGGTTGTGGCTGTCGGTACGGGTACGGATGCGTTGCCTCTTCTCGCGGGGGGTGGATTTGATCTGTTGCTAACCGATATCGTCATGCCGGGCATGGATGGTATTGAACTGGCTCGCCGGGCAACCAAGATGCAACCCAAACTGAATGTGATGTTTATCACCGGATTTGCCGCCGTTGCCATGGATAAGGCAAAAGACCGCCCCGCCAATTCCAAAGTTCTGCAAAAGCCGTTTCACCTCAAAGATATGGTGGATGAGGTCGACCGGTTATTTGCCGAGATTGTTTAACCGGATTAAATATTTTTTAAAAATTATGTTCCCTTTGCCTGACTTAATAGTCCTGTTGCGTTCGGCTTTTTGAAATCCGAGAGGCGTATGCTGTGAATAAAATGACCATTCTGCTCATAGAAGACACCATTCCGCTGGCGGAAGTCTATATGGACTACTTGCAAGAGGAAAATGTAGAAATCATCCATGTCACCACGGGGGATAAAGCTTATTCTTATCTGGCCGAGAACGCCCCTCATATTATATTACTGGATATGAATCTGCCTGATGTGGATGGCATGGATATTCTGAAATATGTTGCCGATATGGGCATGAATTGCTGCGTTATCGTCATTACGGGCTATGGGGCGGTGTCGCGGGTGGTAGACGCGATGCGGCTTGGGGCCTTTGAATATCTCCAAAAACCTTTTGATCAGGGCCGTCTTGTCCTGACCGTACGTAATGCCATGGAACGCATGTATCTGCGTGAGATGGTCGATACCTATAAAAGTCAGTTTGGCATCACTGAATATCATGACATGTTGGGCAGTTCACAGGTCATGCAGCGGGTATATGATACCATTGAGAATGTGGCGACAAGTACGGCCACAGTATTTATTACCGGGGAAAGTGGCACCGGGAAAGAACTTTGTGCGCAGGCCATTCATAATATAAGCCCCCGCAGCGATAAGGAAATGGTTATTCTGAATTGTAGCGCCATTCCAAAGGATTTGATGGAAAGCGAGATATTCGGCCATGCCAAAGGGGCCTTTACCGGGGCGATCGCCGACCGGGAGGGCGCGGCGGACAGGGCCAATGGTGGGACCTTGTTCTTGGATGAAATCGCTGAGATGGACATCAATCTGCAATCAAAATTGTTACGGCTTATCCAGTCGGGTACTTTCCAACGGGTGGGCAGTGCAAAAACCACCAAAGTGGATATTCGTTATATATGTGCCACCAACCGTGAACCGCTGGAAATGGTTGAAAAAGGATTGTTCCGGGAAGATTTATATTACCGTTTGAATGTTATTCCCCTTAAATTGCCATCGTTACGGGAACGGGGCCGGGACAAGCTGGAAATTGCTGCGAATTTTTTAAGGAAATTTTCCGAGGAAGAAGGCAAGAACTTTAAAAATTATTCCCCACAGGTGGAAGATATTATTCTGCGGCACCCTTGGCCCGGAAATGTCCGGCAATTGCAAAATGTGATACGCAATGTTGTGGTGTTGAACAATGGCGAAATGGTTGAAATGGAAATGCTGCCCAAGGATTTTCTGGACAACATCGCCGTGGACCGGGATGACGATAGCTCCTGGAGCAGACGTGACGGGGTTACAGGAGCGGATATAATACGGACCGTAGAAATGATCCGTCCATTGTGGCAAAGAGAAAAAGAGGCCATTGAAGAGGCCGTGGAAATCTGTCAGGGTAACATTGCGCAGGCTGCGATCTATCTGGGGGTTAATCCGTCAACAATATATCGAAAACTGAAATCCTGGAATAAAAATAATTAGACGATAAAAGGACTTAAAATAATATGATTGATGCGCGTGATGCGGACAAAATTCTCCCGGAAACAAAATATTTAAAAGATTACCAGACAGCGGATTTTCAAATTGGACAGGTTGATCTGAATTTTGATCTTAGAGAAGGCGTAACCCATGTTACGGCGAAAATGACGGTTCAACGTATGGGGGCTGCTGCTGCGGCGTTGATATTGAACGGCCATGACATGACCCTGAAATCCATTGTACTGGACGGGATTATTTTGACCAAGGACAAGTATCAGCTTACAGATCATAATCTGACTATTTTTCAGCTTCCCGATCAGTTTGAACTTGTCATTGAAAATGATATTGATCCAGCGACCAATACGGCGTTAGAGGGACTGTATATTTCCAAAGGCATGTATTGCACCCAATGTGAGGCCGAAGGCTTCCGTAGAATCACCTATTTTCTGGATCAGCCGGATGTCATGGCAACCTACCGTGTGCGTATAGAGGCCGAAAAAGCGGCCTTTCCGGTGTTATTATCCAATGGCAATAAAATAGAGGAAGGTGAGGCGGCCAATGGGCGGCATTTCACCCTGTGGGATGACCCGTTCCCCAAGCCCAGTTATCTCTTTGCGTTGGTGGCGGGTGATCTTGAATATCTGGAGGATCATTTTACCACCGCTTCCGGCAAGCCTGTAACTTTGCGAATTTTTGTGGAGGGCGCCGATCTGGACAAATGCCCACACGCCATGGAAAGCCTGAAAAAAGCCTTTGATTGGGATGAGAAAGTCTATGGTCTTGAATATGACCTCGGGATTTTTAACATCGTTGCGGTCAGCCATTTCAATATGGGGGCGATGGAAAATAAAAGCCTTAATATCTTTAACACCAAATGCGTCTTGGCCAAGGCAGAAACCGCCACCGATGCCGATTTCGCTGCGGTAGAGGCTGTTGTCGCCCATGAATATTTCCATAACTGGACCGGCAATCGTGTGACCTGCCGGGACTGGTTTCAGCTTTCTCTGAAAGAGGGACTGACTGTATTTCGGGATCAGGAATTCTCTGCTGATATGGGTTCTCCTGCGGTTAAGCGCATTGAAGATGTTCGTATCTTGCGCCAGCATCAATTCGCCGAGGACAGCGGTCCCATGGCCCACTCTGTGCGCCCGGACAGCTATATGGAGATCAATAATTTCTACACCGTGACCGTCTATGAAAAGGGTGCGGAGGTTATCCGTATGATCCATAAGCTATTGGGGGCAGAAAATTACCGCAAAGGCATGGATCTCTATTTTGAACGCCATGACGGACAAGCGGTGACCTGTGATGATTTTGTTGCCGCCATGGAAGCGGCATCGGGCGTTGATCTCACGCATTTTCGCCTGTGGTATTCTCAGGCAGGAACCCCGGAAGTCATTGCGACACACAGCTATGACAAGGATGCGGCAACCCTCACGCTGACATTGCGTCAATCTATTCCGGATACACCGGGACAATCCGATAAAAAGCCCATGCATATTCCCGTGGCGATTGGTTTGATCGGACCGGATGGTCAGGATTTCCCGCTTCAGCTTGACGGTGAAAATGCTCCTATGGACCAAAAAGGCACCCGATTGCTGGATCTGCGGGACGCGGAGCAGATATATACTTTCGTTAGTATTACTGAAAAGGTCGTTCCTTCTCTGTTGCGAGGGCTTTCTGCGCCGGTGAAAATGAAAAGCGACCTGACACAGGCGGACCGTTTGTTCTTACTCGCCCATGACAGTGACAGCTTTAACCGCTGGGAAGCGGGACAGGATATTGCCGCAGATATCATCATGGGACTGGTGGAGGATATTACGGCGGGACGGGCATTACGCCTTGATACGGGATTTGCCGATG
>JAESPY010000252.1 GCA_016765435.1 Emcibacter sp. | reverse complement strand
TGCAGAAGGCCGCTTGGTGCTCTGTGATGCGCTTGCCCTTGCCTCGGAAGAGGACCCGGACCTGATCCTTGATTTTGCCACCCTTACCGGGGCGGCGCGTGTGGCCATGGGGCCGTCCATCGTTCCCTTCTTTACCGATGGTGATGATCTGGCCAGCGCCCTTGCGGAATACTCCGGCAAAGTGAATGACCCTGTTTGGCGTATGCCGCTGTATGCCCCCTATGCCCCCGACCTTAAATCAAACTGTGCCGACCTGAATAATACGGGCGGTGGTCCCTTTGGTGGCGCGATTATGGCTGCCCTATTCCTGAAACATTTTGTCAAAAGCCCGGAAAAATGGGTTCATTTCGATGTCTACGCCTGGAATATGGCCGATCGGCCCGGCCGCCCCAAAGGCGGAGAAGCCATGGCTCTGCGCACAGTTTTTAGCTACTTAAAGGATAGTTTTTGCAAGTAATGTGTAAAATAAGTTGCAGAAAGTTCGTTATAAGGGCAATATTCGGCAGATTATGAAAACAATGGCCCAAAATGATGCATATTGATATAGGCGGACACAAAGGATTAAATTTGTGGCTGGAAACGCTGACCGATACGGTCCGGGCGAAAGGGCCAGATTTGACATCCCGACAGTTTGCCCTTCTGCTTATGGTATATCTAAAGCCGCGTCCCCATACGGTCCGGGGACTGGCACAGGCACTTGATGTATCAAAACCTGTCATTACCAGAGCGGTCGATAGTTTGAGCCTTCTAGGCTATGTCAAAAGAGTAAAAGACGAAAGTGACAAACGAAATGTCCTGATCCAGCGCACCGTCAAAGGGGCTGTCTTTTTAACTGATTTTGCCGAAACCATGGAAAAAGCCAATCAAAATACCAGCCAGACGGCTGACCATTAACCGAATAAAAAAATGAAGAGTACGGAAATGTTTGATACGGAACAAGACATGCGGACCACACCGGCACGGGGTGATCTGGCCGCACGTTCGCTTAAAGAACAGATTAAAGCCGACAAATACTGTGACGGTACGGAATATCAACTGGTGCACGGTCTGACCAATCTTCACAGCGCGCCCGATGATGCCGCCCCGACAACCAGCCAACTGCTATATGGTGAGCATTTTACGGTTTATGATATCAAAGACGGATGGGCATGGGGACAAGCCAGCCGCGATGGTTATGTGGGCTATTGCCGGGCCGATGCCCTCAGCGCCAACCTGCTGCCCTCAACCCATCATGTAACGAACCTCAGCAGCCATATTTTCCCTGAACCCAGCGCCAAGTCTACGCCTGTAGGGCAGATCTTTATGATGTCCCATGTCTCGGTCATCAACGAAGTCCCCACGAAGGGCTTTGTCGAACTTGCCGATGGAAACTGGATATTCGCGCCGCATATCAGCAATATATTTGGCACCGACCCGGCATCCGAAGCTTTGAAATTTCTCTATGCCCCCTATATCTGGGGCGGGAATAGCTGTGCGGGAATTGACTGTTCAGGATTGATACAGCTCGCCTTTGCCGCAACGGGCATTGCCGTTCCCCGGGACAGCGACCAACAGGCAAAAACCATTGGCACTGTCCTCGCCGATGATGAAATCCCGCAAAAGGGCGATGTGGCGTTTTTCCCCGGACATGTTGGTTTCATGCTCGATGACATGCATCTTCTTCATGCCAATATGCATCACATGCGGGTGAGTATTGACCCCTTGAAAGAAGTCATCGACATCGTCAGCTTTCAAACTGACGAACCGCCCTTAAGCTTTATCAAGCGTATTGAAATATAATTTATTGATGCTCGTTTTCTGAAGCTTCAGACATTTCTTCTGAAACATCTCCAGAAACTTCGGCAGCGGCGTCAACAACAGCAGCTTCGACAGCTGGAAAATCAACCGGTGCATCACTCAAAGTCCGCAACATTGCAATAATCGCTGCCCGATCACCGGCTTTTTTCAATCCGGCAAAGCTCATTTTTGTCTTAGCAATAAATTTACCCGGTTTTTTCAAGAAAGCGTCCAGATCATCATAAGTCCATTCGCCACCTTTGGCTTTCATGGCAGACGAATAGGAGAAGCTATCCAGAGCGCCCTTGGTCCGGCCAACGATATTCCACAGATTTGGGCCGACCAGATTTTTGCCGCCATTATCAGGCGTATGGCAAGCTTTACATTTTTTGAAAACCTTATGGCCTTTTTCCACAGAAGCCACCGCCAGCAAATCCGCCAGAGAGGGTCCTTGTTCAACCACCACATCAACGGCGACAACTGTTTCAGTTTCCACTTCAATGGGAAAGGCATTAGACGCCATATGTTCATCTTCAAATATGGCCCCCGTCAGGCCATTGATCCCCATCAAAATCAGCACCGTTAGTAACAATGCCATAAAAATTTTATTCAGTTCAAAGGAATTCAATTTTCTGTCCCATAGATTATTAATGTCTAAAATCAGCCTGAATACAATCGTCCACAGAACCATTGCCTCCACCCACTTATGTCATCCTGTTTACAGATATTTACCTGTGGATACAAGACTTCTTAAGGTATAAAACAACAAAAATCGCGTCTCAGTTCAAAAATGTTTGACAGTTTGGGGGCAAATCTCAATACTGCGCGAAATTATCCCAAAAATATCCAAGGGTAGAATAATGCAAAAACCATCTCATACAGACAATATTGTTGCCTTTCAGGGCGAGCCGGGCGCCTATTCCAATCTGGCCTGCCGCAATATGTTTCCGGATATGGAAACCCTGCCCTGCCATACCTTCGAAGATGTCTTTGCGGCGGTTGAGGAAGGTAAAGCCAAATATGCTATGATTCCCATTGAAAATTCCGTGGCGGGCCGGGTGGCGGCAATCCACCATTTGATCCCCCATTCCTCCCTGCATATTATCGGGGAACATTTTCAGCGCATCAATCATCACCTGCTGGCTATAAAAGGCGCCACTATGGAAAGCCTCAAAATTGTTCGCAGTCATGAACAGGCGCTGGGCCAATGTCGAAAAAATCTTCTGAACTGGAATTTGGAACCGGAAGTATATTCCGATACGGCGGGGGCGGCCAAACTGATTTCAGAATCACAGGACCCGACAATAGGGGCCATCGCCTCTTCTCTTGCCGGAGAAATATATGGCCTGCAAAGTCTGCGGAT
>JAESPY010000251.1 GCA_016765435.1 Emcibacter sp. | reverse complement strand
TTTCGCCAATGGGCATTGAGGTAAAGCACCGTAGACAAAATCCTGTTACTACGCCCTTTTAGCGCGTCAATATGCTTTTGATAAAAAGCGCCCACAGGATATTTTGAAAAATGCGCCTCAAAATCAGAGAGTCCCATAAATAAGCGTTGATTTAAGCCTATCCGCAAAATCTCCATTGCTGAAAGATAATCCGCTTCTGCAGGGTCATCTGCGTTAATCCAGGCAATACGGTCTGACCGGACACGCTTATTGAGATGGTGCCCCTGATGGCGGCCGATCCCGGCTGGTTTCCATTTATCACCTGTCAGACTTTGTGACCGCTGGTAGAGGTTCTGCAAGAGGCTTTTTCTAAACACATCCTCTAAAACAAAATAGCCATCTCGGTGCAAAGCGGCAGCAATAGCATCAAGAGTTTGCTTATCAAACCCTTCACTCAAATTATTGTCTGCCTCCTCTAGGTCACTCATTAAATTATCTTTTCCTCGCACTTTTATGATTGAAGAACAATGTGGTTTGATCGCTTGTCACTAGGGCAATCCATAGTATCAACGAAAGAACGTATGGCTGTCATTTCAGGCCGTAATATTAAGTAAATTGTTCTAAAGGTAAGGGGTTTTGAGTGTCTGCTTTGGACTGTGATCTCAAGTGGTCAACGTAACAGTTTGCTGTAATATAGAAATAGAGGGCGTGAGATATAATTTTTCCACTTATATCATCATAACGGATGTCATCAGCTCGTTAGACCACTGGGCCGTCATTGTGAGACTTGCGTAGGCTATATTTATAGGGACTATTTTTTCGCCTTGGCTTCTTTTTCAGCAGCCAATCTCAACGCTTTTAACCTGTCCATTTTTCCCCGTGTTTTGTCTGACCGGTCTTTTTTCTCTTTAATGAGTTTCTTATTATTGTTTTTAGGGGGTTTACGATCTTTAAACGCGGGTTGATCACCGCGCTCAATAGCCGCTATCATTTTGTCATCGGCATTGTTTGGTCGTGTTGCTCCAGATCCCATTACGCTACCTTCTCTGTTATATGTTGCTCACTAAGTATAAAAGCATTTCTTACCCTATGCAACTAACCCGCTTATTAGGCAAGGTTTTGTTAGGAAATTCAACACTTATTATTAACTTATGATTATAAAGTATAATTTGGATACCTGCAGTAAATAAGGCTGGTTGTGATTAAATATAGTAATATTTACACTGTTTGCATTGCGTCATAAATAGTCAATCCAGAACGGCCATTCGTTACTCATAGTTGCCACCTCAGCGGGGTGTAATTTTGACGGGAGGGTTTATTGACAGCATGTTCTCATACGGGCATTATCTCTTAATTAAACATTGCTAATTGAGGGGCTGATGGATATGTCAGAAATTGATCTAAGAAGTATATTCTTTCCAAATCTATTGGAAAGGGTGGAAGGTGTTCGGGAAAAAGGAACTCGATTTGTACATTATACATCTGCGGATGTTGGTATTTCCATAATTAAAACTGGTGAAATATGGATGCGAAACTCTTCCTGTATGAATGATTATAGCGAAATGAGCTTTGGTATCAACTGTGTTACAAAGTTTTTCAATAGCGCTGAAGCAAATCCGATGTGGACTGTTTTAAATAGGATACAGGAAGGGCTGAGTGATGAAATTAAGAATTTATTCGATGGTTGGTCACAGGATGTTCGAAGGCATACATATTTAACTTGCTTGTCCGAACATATGGATGCTGAGGATGGTATTGGCCGTTTGTCTATGTGGCGTGCTTATGGAAAAAATGGAGGTGTTGCGTTAGTCTTAAATCAGGAAGCAATGATGAGTGAAACGGATATACTTAAGGCGTATACGTATCCTGTCCATTATTATAATGATGAAGAAATAACAGAATTTTTCATCGAAGTGGTTTCAGGAATTCAACAGCATTTGTCAGGTCTATCAAGCAGGAGCGTTGAGGGCATTAAGGGGACCGTTTTCTATATGTTACAAACTTATTGTATTTGCTTGAAGCATCCTGGTTTTGCAGAGGAAAAAGAATGGCGCGTAGTTTATAGGCCAAACCAAGTCGAATCAGATGTTATTAAGAAATCCGTTGAAACTGTTAATGGTGTGCCTCAAAGGATTTATAAAATTCCATTAGAAGATGTGCCACAAGAAGGGTCGACAGGTCGTGGGATTGACGGATTATTAAATAAAATAATCATAGGCCCAACTGAGCACCCCTTTGCTGTGGCTGATGCTTATGTGGAGGCATTAACAGAGGCGGGCGTCAATAATCCTGAAGCACGTGTCGTTATTTCTGAAATACCTTTGAGAACTTAAAATTGCTTCGGGTCATTAATTTTCGGAAAAATAGAATGACGTGGCATATTAAAAAAAGGCGAATAAAATGATCACCAGAACAAAGGCACCGCCCAAGAGCCAGATGGCGCGCTTGTCTTGTCCTGCGGTTTTTTTCTTTTTATTCCGGTGAAATTTGCTCATTTTAGTCTCTTTTTTATTTTGCTGTCCAGCCGCCTTCTACCGGCAGGCTGATGCCATTGATGGAGCAGGCCGCCGGAGAACATAAGAATAGCGCAACTTGGCCCAACTCTTCAACCTCTACAAATCTTTTGCTGGGCTGTGCCACCAGAAAAATGTCGTTTATCACCTGTTCACGGGACATATTGTGGGCTTTCATCTGTTCCTCTATCTGGCCCTCTACAAGGGGTGTGCGCACATATCCGGGGCAGATGGCGTTGCAGGTGATCTGCTGTTCGGCAACCTCCAATGCCACTGTTTTGGTCAGGCCAACAACCCCGTGTTTTGCCGCGACATAGGCACTTTTATAGGGGGAGGCCACCAGACCATGCGCCGAGGCCAGATTAATGATTCGGCCCCAATTCTGTTTTTTCATGGCGGGCAGGGCGGCTTTTATGGTGTAGAAGTTGGACACAAGATTGATATTGATGATTGCCTGGCAGCGGCCGCCGGGAAAATCCTCAATGGGGGAGACATATTGAATTCCGGCATTATTCACCAGAATATCCACGGCCCCAAAGCGTTTTTCGGCACCTTCGACCATGGTGGTTATTTCGTCAGGGGCCAGCATATTTGCGCCGTCATAAACCACCTCAACAGCATATTGCGCGGCCATCTCTTGAACCAGAGAGTCGATTTCCTGACGATCCCCCAGACCGTTCAGGACAATATTTGCCCCGGCAGAGGCCAGTGCCCGTGCCATACCCAGTCCAATGCCGCTGGTGGACCCCGTAATCAGGGCTGTGCGGTCTGTTAACGCGCGTTTTTCCATGCTGATTCTCCTTGTTTTTCTGTAGATAATGATCAGTTTTGCATTTTTTATGTTGCAGTGCAACTAAGCTTATGTCTACTATCAAGCTGATCGGGGTTATTCCTATGTTAATGAAAACGTGGGATTATAAGGTATTTTAGTCAAAAGGAACAGTAATATGCTGTATCATATGTACGAGCTTCAGCACAGTTTATTCGCACCTGCGAGATATATGGTTGATATGACGCAGCAGGCGTTGAGTGATCCTTTAAATCCAATGTCCCGTATGCCGGGTGCCAAGCAGATTTCGGCGGCCTGTGATGTGATGGAGCAGGTGACCCGCCGTTACGGCAAACCGAAATTCGGTCTGAAGGAAACCATTATCGCAGGGGAAGCGGTCTCTATTCAGGAAGAGAATATCCTTGAGCAACCCTTTTGTAGTTTAAAATATTTCAAACGGGACATTAAGAATGATGATCCAAAGCTTTTAATTGTTGCTCCCATGTCCGGCCATTATGCGACGCTGCTGCGCGGCACGGTAGAGGCCATGTTGCCCGATCATAAAGTCTATATTACCGATTGGAATGATGCCCGTGATGTGCCTTTGTATAAGGGTAATTTTAATCTGGACGATTATATTGATTATGTGATCGAGATGATTGAGATTCTGGGACCTAATGTTCATATTTTGGCGGTATGTCAGCCATCGGTCCCGGTGCTTGCGGCCATATCAATCATGTCAGCAGAGGATAATCCTTGCGTACCAGCGTCCATGACGTTGATGGGTGGTCCCATTGACACACGGGAATGCCCGACAGAGGTTAATAAACTGAGCGCAGACCGCAGCCTTGACTGGTTCAAACAGCATGTGACGCATCATGTGCCATGGCCTAACAAAGGTTGTATGCGAATTGTATATCCGGGGTTCCTTCAATTGTCGGCCTTTCTGAATATGAATATGGAAGATCATGTGGAAGCCCATAAAAAGATGTTTGATCATCTGGTGGACGGCGATGATGAAAGCGCGGATAAACATCGTTTGTTTTACGAGGAATATTTGTCGGTGATGGATCTGTCCGCTGAATATTTCCTGCAAACCGTGGATATTGTGTTTCAGAAACATCTACTGCCCAAAGGAGAATGGGTTTCCAAGGGACGCCCCGTGGATACCTCCGCCATCACCAAATGTGCGTTGATGACAGTGGAAGGGGAGCTGGATGATATCTCCGGTATTGGTCAAACCAAATCGGCTCATAAAATCTGCCCCAATATCCCCGAAGATATGAAGAGCCATTATGAACAGAAAAAAGTTGGTCATTACGGCATCTTTAATGGCAGTAAATGGCGGAAAAAAATTGCCCCAAAAGTGAAAGACTTTATTCGGCAACATAATTAAGTTATTCATAACAAAATTAAGCTATGGATAGGTTATGAAAAAACTCACTTGCTTTAAAGCCTATGACATTCGGGGCCAACTGGGAACCGAATTGAACGAAGACATCGCCTACCGCATTGGACGGGCGTTCGGACAATATCTGAAGCCGGAAAATATTGTGGTTGGTGGAGATATCCGCTTGACATCAGACAGTCTGAAAACGGCTTTGACGGAAGGGCTGCGCGACAGCGGGGTCAATGTGACCGATATTGGCATGACCGGGACCGAGGAAATCTACTTCGCCACCTCCTATCTGAATATGGACGGCGGAGTCGAAGTTACGGCAAGTCATAACCCCATGGATTATAACGGTATGAAGCTGGTGCGGGAAAATTCCAAACCGATCAGCGGTGATACTGGCCTGTTTGATATACAGAAGCTGGCCGAAGAAAATGACTTTCCGCCCATCGAGCAACGGGGGAATTTGACAAAAACATCTATCCTTGATGCTTATGTGGATCACCTGATGACCTATATCGACGGGGCTAATATCACACCGTTGAAACTGGTGGTGAATTCCGGTAATGGCGCGGCAGGCCATGCGGTGGATGCAATAGAGGCTGCCTTCCGGCAACATAATATCCCCATTGAATTGATTAAGCTGCATCATGAGCCGGACGGTAATTTCCCCAATGGTATCCCCAATCCTCTGTTGGTGGAGAATCGTCAGGATACAAAAGATGCGGTTTCGAAGCACGGCGCTGATATGGGCATCGCATGGGACGGAGATTTTGACCGTTGTTTCTTATTTGATGAGAAGGGGGCGTTTATTGAGGGCTATTATATCGTTGGCCTATTGGGCGAAGCCTTCCTGCAAAAACATAAGGGTGCCAAGGTTATCCATGATCCGCGTATGACGTGGAATACTATTGATCTGGTGACAGAAGCCGGAGGGGTGCCGATTCTGTCAAAAACCGGTCATGCCTTTATGAAAGAAAAAATGCGCGCCGTGGATGGTATTTACGGCGGTGAAATGAGTGCTCATCATTATTTCCGCGATTTCTTCTATTGCGATAGCGGTATGATCCCGTGGTTGTTGGTGGCGGAAATGATGTGTGTGAAGAAAATGCCTTTGTCGGCAATGGTCGCTGAACGGATTGCAAAATTCCCATCATCAGGGGAAATCAACAGCAAACTGGATGACCCCAAAGCCGCGATCAACCGGGTTCTTGCCGCCTATCAGGAGGATGCAGAAACCATAGATTATACTGACGGTATCAGTCTTGAGTTTGCGGAATGGCGGTTCAATTTGCGTAGTTCTAATACGGAACCCGTTGTTCGGTTGAATGTGGAATCACGCGGCGATGTGGCTTTGATGCGGTCTAAAACCGACGCGATATTAAAGCTGTTACGTGGGTAAGAATGTGGGTTGTCTGTTTTAGGCAAGGCCGGAGAGGTGGTATTTTTTTATTTAAGG